>CAJBMR010000372.1 GCA_903954205.1 uncultured bacterium
TTCAACTCGCTGCTCCAGGTGCTCGAAGAGGGTCGTCTCACCGACGCCCAGGGGCGCGTGGTCGACTTCAAGAACACCGTCATCATCATGACGACCAACCTCGGCAGCCGCGATGTCTCCAAGGGCGTCATGCTCGGCTTCGCCCCGGAGAACGACGACCTGTCGGCCTACGAGCGGATGAAGACGAAGGTGCAGCAGGAGCTCAAGCAGCACTTCCGGCCCGAGTTCCTCAACCGCATCGACGACACGATCGTCTTCCACCAGTTGAGCAGGGCCGAGATCGTCCAGATCGTGGATCTGATGATCAACCTGCTCGACGAGCGTCTGAAGGATCGCGATATCTCCCTCGACCTCACGCAGTCCGCTCGCGAGTTGCTCGCCGAGCGTGGCTACGACGCGTCGATGGGTGCGCGTCCGCTGCGTCGCACGATCCAGCGTGAGATCGAGGATCCGCTGAGCGAGAAGATGCTCTTCGGTGAGATCACGCCCGGATCCATCGTGCTCGTCGATGCGGTGGTGGGCGATGAGGGCTTGGACTTCACCTTCGCCTCCACGCCCAAGGCGGATGTCCCTGACACCCCGCCGGTCGAGACTGCCGGCACGGACTGATGCACAGGGAGGGATGAGCTGTGGCACGTGGCCCGCTCATCCCCGGCCTGCGCGAGTACGACGCCCCGCGACGTCGCCGATCCCCCATCTTCTGGATGTGGACGATCGGTGCCGTCCTGGCTGTCGTCGCACTCGTCGTCCTAGGCGGCCTGGTCGCGGGTATCGGCCCGCTGCGCGCCCTGGGCACGGATGAGACTCCGCTCGACCCTGTGTCATGGCGGCCGACCGCCGATGCGCAGGTCATCCAGGTCGCTGTAGCCCTGCCCGAGTCCGGCCTGTGCACCGGCGATGAGGTCGTAGTGCGGGCGATCGAAAGGCCGACGCTCATCGAGGTGTCCGCCGTGCGCGCCACCCCCCGCGGGTCCGGCGCCTGCGCGGGGATCGGCATCGCCGGTGATCGCACCTGGGTCGACCTCGCACTCGACCTGCCCATGGGCACCCGCATGGCCGTGCGCCAAGAGGACCGCGTGCCGCTCGAGGTCGAGTCCGCCGTGCAGCCCTAGCCGGGGAGCGACCAGCGCCCTCGCGTGACGGGTGCGACCAGCCCATCGGCCACCAGGCCATCGAGCGCGCGGGCGCGCTGAGCAGCATCCGGCCAGGCGCAGTCCAGATCGGCCTGGCGCACCGGGCCCCCTGCCTCACGGAGTACGGCGAGAAGGGCCCCGCGGGCCTGCCGGTCGGATCCGGCGTACTTCGGCTGCCGGCGCGGGGGAGGTCCCTCGGGTCGGCCCAGGGCGAGCCATCGGCAGGTGCTCGCCACCGGGCAGCGCTCGCACGCGGGCTGGCGGGCGGTGCACACGAGCGCTCCGAGCTCCATGACCGCGGCCATCCAGGACGCACCGGCCCGCCGGGGCTGGATGCTGTCGGCGTACGCCGCCTCGGCGCGTGTCACTGCACCCTCGGGGAATGCGCGTCCGTGGTCATGACGGGCGATCACGCGCCGGACATTGGTGTCGAGGGCGAGAGCGCGCTGGCCGTAGGCGAAGGCTCGCACCGCCCCGGACGTGTACTCGCCGATTCCGGGTAGCGCTCGGAGTGACGCATCGTCGGCGGGCACGAGGTCGCCGTGATGCTCGGCGATGCGCACGGCGGATTCGTGGAGCCGCAGCGCCCTGCGCGGATAGCCCAGGCGCCCCCATGCCCGGATCGCCTCTGCGGGAGCATCCCCTGCGAGAGCGGAGGGCTGGGGCCACCTCCGCAGCCAGGCCGACCACTCGGGGAGGACCCGATCGACGGGGGTCTGCTGGAGCATGAATTCGGACACCAGGACCCCCCAGCCCCCGGGATGCGGCCCTGGAGCGGCCGGGAGGCGCCACGGAAGAGGTCTGCCCATGTGGGTGAACCATCGCCTGATTCGACCGTCCTGGGCCCCCAGGTGGGTCTGGGGAGCCATCTGAGCCCGACTCTTGTGCCCCTCAGTGGGGGAGGAGCTCGAAGTACGAGCCGCGGATTGCCGGGGCATACGCCGATGCTGCCATGCCCCGCCGGGATAAGGGGTACGGTCATGACCCGTGAGTGGGCTCATGTCGCCGATCGGCTCCGAGCCGCCGGGCGTCTACTGGCGCAGGCGGATCGTGGTGCTCGTCGTTCTCCTCGCCATCCTCGTCCTGCTGTGGTGGCTCATCTTCGGTCGCGGCGGTGGCGGCGAAGCTGCACCGGAGCCCGCACCCACGGCCACCCCGACCGCCTCGCCCTCGCCGGAGCCGGCGCCGACCTCTGCGAGCCCGAGTCCCGAGCCTGAGCCCACGGAGATCACCGACTGCACCGAGGCCGACATCCTGGTCGAGGCCTTCGCTGAAGAGGCCATCTACCCGGTCGGCTCCACTCCTACCCTCACCCTGTCGGTGACCAACATCGGGACCCGTCCATGCAAGCGCGACGTCGGGCCTGGGTCCAACGAGCTTCAGATCACCCAGGGCGAAGTGACGATCTGGTCCAGTGACGACTGCAATCCCAACGACGACAAGGACAACGTGACGTTGGATCGCGGTGATGCCTTCGAGACCCAGCTGGTCTGGGACGGCTACCTCAGCTCGGCGGGATGCCCGCCAGACCAGCCCATGGCTGACGCCGGGGAGTACACCGTGGTGGGGCGCAATGGCGCGATCGTCAGTGCCCCCACGGCCCTGCGCCTGGAGTAGGGGAAGCCCGACAGAGGCGCCTCTGCCGGCTCGCCGGGCCCTACGAACTAGGAGTAGCGCTCGAGCAGGGAGCCGTCCGAGAGTCTCGAGAGGCCCTCGCGCACCGAGCGGGCCCGGGTCTCGCCCACTCCATCGACCGCCTGGAGGGACTCCGTGGAGGCGGCCAGGATCTTGGGCAGTGAGCCGAACTTCGCCACGAGCCGCTCGACGATGGTGTCGGGGAGCCTCGGGATGCGCGCGAGCTGGCGGTAGCCCCGCGGGCTCACCTGCTGCTCGAGGTCCTCTTCGCTTCCGTCGAAGCCGAGCGCCTGCGCGACCGTTACTAGGTCGAGCAGGCGGGCGCCGTCGAGGATGTCGAGGGCCGCGGCGGCGCGCTCGACACGACGGCCACGCCCCATCGCGTAGTCGCGCAGCACGAGCGAGCGCTCCTCGCCTACGCCGGCCAGCAACTCCGCGAGCTGCAGTGAGAGCAGGCGGCCATCGGTCCCGAGCTCCACGACGTAGCCCTGGATCTCTAGCGCGATGCGCAAGACCATGTCGCCGCGCTGGAGATCCGGAAGAGCACACGTCTGAA
>CAJBMR010000373.1 GCA_903954205.1 uncultured bacterium
ACGTCGGCGCCGAAGCCTTCGGTCGCCTCGCGGATCGCCTCTACCGGGTCGGTGTTGCGGGAGTTGACGGTGTGGGTGGCTCCGAACTGCTTGGCCAGCTCGAGCTTCCTGTCGTCGATGTCGACCGCGATGATCGTGCGCGCACCTGCGAGGCGTGCCCCTGCGATCGCTGCATCTCCGACGCCGCCGCAGCCGATGACGGCCACTGAGTCACCGCGCGTGACGTTGCCCGTGTTGATCGCAGCGCCGAGCCCGGCCATGACTCCGCAGCCCAGCAGTCCGGCGACCTCGGGAGCGGCGGCCGGATCCACCTTGGTGCACTGGCACGCGGCGACGAGCGTCATCTCGGCGAAGGCGCCGATGCCGAGGGCGGGGGAGAGCTCGGTGCCGTCGAGCAGCGTCATCTTCTGCGTGGCGTTGTGGGTGTTGAAGCAGTACCAGGGGCGGCCACGCAGGCATGCGCGACATTGGCCACACACCGCGCGCCAGTTGAGGATGACGTAGTCGCCGGGTGCCACGTCGGTGACATCCGGTCCGACCGACTCCACGATGCCTGCGGCCTCGTGACCGAGGAGGAAGGGGAAGTTGTCGTTGATGGCGCCTTGGCGGTAGTGCAGGTCGGTGTGGCAGACACCGCAGGCGAGTACTTTCACTCGGGCCTCGCCGGGACCCGGGTCGGGGACGATGATCGTCTCGAGGGTGACGGGGGAATCCTTTTCCCGCGCGATGACGCCTTGGACCTGAACGGCCATGCCTGACTCCTTCTCCGGGACTGGATCGGACTCGCGAACGCTAGCGCCCCCGGTGCTGAAGGGAGCCGTTGCACCGGGGGAGAGATCATCCCGAGTCGACGCTGACCCGATATGCACGCTCTACCGGACAGGCTGGACCGGGTCGCCCATGGGACAGGACTCGCTGATGTGGGCGACGATCGCCTCGACATGGTCCCGGACCCCCTGGTCAAGCAACTGCCAGTTCGAGGTGTCGACAACGGCAGCCGCCACCCACTGGAGCATCAGCACGTCCCCCGCCTCTGAGGCCATCGGGATGAAGGCGCAGAAGGCCAGGTGCAGAGCCCGCAGGTCCAGGTTCGCGACGCCAGGGTCGAATGCGGGCAGGCTCACCTCGACGCAAGCCGCTCCGCGGACCCGTGCCGAATCCAGGATCTCGCTGAGCCTGTCAGCCGCATCTGCGCCGACTTGGTCGACCACGACGAGGAGCGCCCTCTCATCTTCGATGTCCGAGACCGAGAGCACCGTCGCATCCGGCATCGTGTAGTCGGGGGGCGGGTACACCTGGAGCGTCCGGGGCAGCGAGCCGGCGGAGATGATGTCGCTCACGAAACCGGTGCATCCTTCGGGGATGAAGATCGACGCCGGTTCCAGCGGTCTGAGCGGTATGTAGCACTCGAGCAGGGACAGCCTCGGTCCTGCCGAACGTGTCGAGATACCGACGGCGTTCATGGCCGGGAAGACATCGACCCGAAGTCCGCAAAAGAAGCCGCCGCCCTCGCGGGTCTCCATCTGACTGACGACGTTGGTCAGGACCGGCTCTCCATAGATTCCGAGGATTCCAGCGTGGTGCGCGCGCGCGATAAGAGCGCCCAAGAGCTTCTTGCCGATGCCTCTTCGGCGGTACCGCGGGTCTGTCACGGTCATTCCCGACTCCACCAGGTGCGGCCCGTGCAAGGTGAACGCCCAGTGGGCGACGATGTCGCCGGAGTCGCTGCACGCCACCTCGACGATACGTGTGCCTCCTTCGATGGCCTGGTCGATCGAGTCCGGCGCGTACATGGAACCGTGTCCGTACGTCCAGCCGTAGCAGCGGTAGAAGAGTCTCGAGACCTCCAGCCCGTCGCCTGGGGCTCCAGGCCGGAATGAGACCGACTCGTCGCCCGGTCCCGGCTCCTCGCCTTCGACGAGGGTTGGCACACCGGCCCCCAGCGGGAAGGTGACGCTGGTGTGCACCGATCGATCGATGATTGTCGACACCGCTGATTTCACCAGTTCCAACTGGATGAGCGGCGCCAGGCAGTCGGGTTCGCCGACTCGCGGCTCCCCGTTGTCGATGAACATCATCGACACCATGTCATCGACCACATCGATCGTGAGCGCGATGTACTCCGATTCGGAGTCGACGTACGTTCGCCGGTCTGCATCGGCTGCGAGCAGGTAGACGATGACCGCCGCTGCATCGGGATCGCCCCCGGCCCCCTGGATGCAGGCCCGCGCTGCGGCGGTGATGACCGACACGCCGACCTCGTCCGCCTGGGTGCGGATGTGAAGATGCCCGACCTGCCTATTCACCGACGTGGCTCTCTGTCGGGCTGAGTCCGGGCTCGACACTCCACCCCGGACTTTTCGTAGCGTGGCTGGGCGGCATGGCGCCTCCTCGGCGAACATTCGACGTGTCCCACAAACTACTGCCTTTGTCGTCACGTGTCGTCGTTGTCCCGGGCGAATCGGCCATCCTCACGTCACGACACATGACGACGGGAAGGCACCTCCGGTCCGTGATCGGGTGTGCCAGCGTGACGCCGGCGGGGTCAACCTCGCCGAATGCGCCGCGATCACCATGGATGGGGTACTCGACGCGGGATCGATCATGGCGACCGGGGAGTTCGTCGATGGCCAGCACGGACTCCATGCCAGAACGAGGATGTCTGGGCTCCCTGCCAGCACGTCTAGTCGAAATCCTTATCGTCCATTGCGCTACTCGCAGCAGCCC
>CAJBMR010000374.1 GCA_903954205.1 uncultured bacterium
ATGGCGCTGCTGAGGGATCTCATTGGGGCGTCAACGACACCCACGCCGACACCGACTCCCACACCGACTCCCACGCCGACACCCACGCCCACTCCGACACCCACGCCGACACCGACACCGACGCCGACTCCCACGCCGACGCCGACGATGCCCGGGATGACCGAGGGCATCACCGCGGTGACCACGGTGACCAGCGACTGGGGACTGGGCTACTGCAGCGACGTCATCGTCACGACCACGTCGACGACGGAGAAGCACTGGCGCGTGGACCTGCCCAAGGCCATCACGGTCACCGATATGTGGAACGGCGTGCGCACGACGCAGCCCGACGGCACGGTGAGCGTGGGCGGCGCGGCGTGGAACCACATGGTCAAGGCCGGCAGCCCCACTAGCTTCGGCTACTGCGCCACGCGCAACGCCGCGGCGCCGACGCCGACGCCGACACCCACGCCGACTCCTACGCCGACACCCACACCCACACCCACACCCACGCCGACACCGACGCCGACGCCAACACCCACGCCGACGCCGACGCCGGTGAGCAGCCTGACGGCGCGCTTCACCGTGGACTCGAAGTGGGAGAGCGGTGCGTGCTACACGCTCGAGGTGACCAACACGTCGACCAGGGCTGTGTCGACGTGGACGGCGGGCTTCACGCTCGCTCCCCGCACGACCATCACCCAGTCATGGAGCGGTGCGGTCGCACTGGTCGGGCCGGTCGCCGTGGTCAAGGCGCCCAGCTGGGGCGGCACGATTCCGGCTGGCGGCAAGGTGCGCCACTTCGGGATGTGCATCTCCGGAGTCGGTGACCCCACCGGAGTCCGCGCCTCCTGAAAGAACGGTTCCCGTCTGCGCCCGTAACTGACGTTAAGCAGGGTCTTAGCGTCGCTTACGGGCGCGGATCGGGCCGGGCGCTGCGCTAACCTCGCCGCATGCCGAATCGCCGAATCATTGCCGTTGTCTCCGCAGTTGGGACTGCACTCCTGCTCGCTGCCTGCGGGGGCTCCGCCTCGCCGCTCACAGCCGAGGAGGTCGTGCCCAAGCTTGAGGCCGCGGGCATCAACTGCACCGATACATCCACGGCACCCGTGGAGGAGGGGATCGTCGCCACCGCGGTGACCTGCGCGCTCGGCGAAACCGGTGGCGTGGTCGTGATCGTCGCGGATTCCGCCGACGAGATCGGGAAGGCAAAACTGGAGTTGTGCGCTCAGATTCCTGACGAGCAGGGCAACCTCGAGGTGGCCACCGGAGATGCGTGGCTGTCGGTCACGCTCTCCACCGTGGGCATAGGTCCGGCCCAGGTCGCCGAGGCCCTGGGCGGCACGGTCACCAAGATCACCGAGTACTGCGCCACGTGACACTGCGCCTCACCGCTGCGCTGCTCGCGGCCGCGACCCTCATCGTCGGCTTTGCCGTCGCATCGCTCACAGGCAATCGCGCCCTCGGCGGCGTCGTCCTCATCGCAGGTGGCGCTGTGTGCGCACTCATGTGGTGGCGTCTAGCCGGACCTCTGCGCGCGATCGCGGCCGTTGCCGTGGCGGGGGTCGCGTTCGTGGTGTCCCATCCGCTTGGAGCGGTGATGACCTCATGGGGTGCCGTGCTGCTGGTGTCGGTGCTCACCGCGATCGCGGCGTACTACATCACTCCGCCGCCGCGCTCGTCGGCGCTGGAGAAGCGCTGAACGATGTAGATCGGCAGGATCGAGACGATGACGAGGAACGCGGCAACGACATTGACGATCGGCGCCTGATTGGGGCGGAAGAGGTTCTGGTAGATCCAGATCGGCAGGGTCGTGATCCCCGGTCCTGCCGTGAACGTCGTCACGATGATCTCGTCGAATGACAACCCGAAGGCCAGGAGCGCACCCGCTGCCAGCGCCGAGCGCATAAGCGGGAAGGTCACGTGCACGAAGGTCTGCCATCCGCGCGCACCCAGATCGGCCGACGCCTCCTCCACATTGCCGCCTAGGCGGCGCACGCGCGCGAGGGCGTTGTTGTAGACGACCACAATGCAAAAGGTCGAGTGGGCGACGATCAACGTGAAGAAGGTCAAGCCACCGAGGAACGTCGTGAAGACATTGTTGAGCGCGATGCCGGTGACAATGCCCGGCAACGCGATCGGCAGGATGATGAGCAGGCTGACGGAGTCCCGGCCGAAGAAGTTGTAGCGACCCAGTGCGAGAGCCGCCAGCGTGCCGAGCACCAGCGCGACGGCGGTCGCGCAGATGCCGAGCACCACACTCGTGACCAGTGCCTCGCGGACGCCCTCATTGGAGACCGCTGCCTCCCACCACCTCACGGAGAAGCCCTGCGGAGGCCAGGAGAGCGTCTCCCCCGCATTGAAGGAATTGATGAGCACGACGGCAAGTGGGATGTAGACGAAGAGGAATGCGATGACGGCGAAGATCGACAGGGCGACCTTGGTGCCGCGGCCGGTCGTCACAGGTTGTCCAGGGCGCCGGTGCGGCGGACGGCCGCGAGATAGAGCAGAACGATGATCACCGGGATCGTGGCGAAGGCTGCCGCAAAGGGCAGGTTGGTGACGTAGTTCTGCTGCACGACATTGCCGAGCATGATCACCTTGCCGCCCACGATCTGCGCGGTGATGTAGTCGCCGAGGCTGAGCGAGAAGGTGAAGATCGATCCCGCCACCATGGTGGGGAAGATGATCGGCACGATGACACTGCGGAAGGTGCGCCAGCCCTTGGCGCCCAAATCGGCGGAGGCATCGAGCATAGAGTTGGGCACCCGCGTGAAGCCCGCGTAGACCGGCAGGATCATGTAGGGCAGCCAGAGGTACGTGAGTGTGACGATGATGCTCAGCTCACCGAAGCCCGGGCTATCGAGCCCCAAGGGTGCGAGGAACCATGCGAGGACACCCTGCTCAGGGCTGAGCATCGCCCGCCAGGCGTAGACCTTCACGAGGTAGCTCGCCCAGAGGGGCGTGAGGATAAGCGCGACCAGCAGCGGCTGCCAGCGTGGCCGCGCCACGCGCGCCATGAAGAACGCCACCGGCACTCCGATGAGAAGGCACAGCAGCGTTACGGAGATGGCGATCCCGAGCGTGCGCAGCATCGTCTGCAGGTACGCCGGGGTCGTGAAAACGTCGACGAAGTTCTCGAGGGTGAAGGTGCGCACCAGCGCACCGGTGAAGCCGTCGACCGTCCAGAAGGCCGTGAGGAAAAGCGCAGCGAGGGAACCCAGGTAGACGACGACCAGCCACGCCATCGGCGCTGCGAGCAGCGCCGCGAGCCGCGCACGCGGATGGCGATAGCCGAAGCCCCCCTTCGGGGGACTTGCCGTCGTCGTTGCCATGGGTTCCCTCGCTGCCTTGACCTAGTTAGGAGCGGAGCTCCGACCAAGCCTTCGACCACTCCGAGTAGGGCACGCACTTGACGTCCGTGCGCCCATCGAGGCAGACCTCAGTCGGGGTGTTCCAGTAGTAGACGTTCTCCCAGTACGCCGGCTCGTTGGCGTGGTACGTCGCGCACTGCTCGGGATCGATATCGCAGGCCTTGACGTTGCTCGGCGCCTCGCCGAACCATGCTGTCGCCTGCTGATTGACCTCAGGAGACGCAATCCAGTCAAGCCACTTGTAGGCGCAGTTGAGGTTGGGCGTGTCCTTCGCGATCATCCACGTGTCGGACCAGCCCGTCGCCCCCTCCTTGGCCTTCACCGAGCCGACCGTTGCCGGGTCGAACCCGTTGACGATGACCTGCCAGGACGTGGCGGCCGTCATGGTGCCGGCGTTCACTGCGTCGATCTGCTTCAGGTAGTCGCTCCAGTACTCGCTCACGAGCGGCTCCTGCTGCTTGAGCAGGTTAATCGCGGCATCGAACTGCGTCTGGTCGATCGCATACGGATCCTTGATACCAAGCTCCGGCTGCGTCGCCATCAGGTAGACCGCGGCATCGGCAATGTAGATCGGCGAGTCGTACGGGCCCACGCCACCGGCAGCCGGGGAGTCGGGCTCGAACATCACGGACCAGGAGTCAACCGTCTCGCCGACCTTCTCCTTGTTCCAGACGAGGAGATTGGCGCCACGACCGTGCGGCACGCCGTAGGCGACACCGTTGACGCTGTTGTGCGACTTCATCTTCAGATCCGGGAAGATGTCGGCGTAGTTGGGCACCAGGTCCATGTTGATCGGTTGGACGTTGCCGCCGTAGATCAGACGCAGCGACGCATCACCGGATGCCGACACGACATCCCAACCGCCACCCTGCATGAGCTTGACCGCTTCATCCGAGGTGCCGAAGGTCTTGACGTTGACCTTGCAACCGGTGGCCTCTTCGAAGGGACCCACCCAGTTCGCGGACGGATCCGTGCTTCCATTCTCGGCGTACCCGGGCCACGCGAGGATGTTGAGTGCGCCCTCGCCGTCGCCGACGGGACCTTGATAGGTAGGGACGTCAGGCACGCCGCCCGAGTCGCCCGAACCACTATCGCTGCCGCCACCACAGGCGGCTAGCACCAGGGCTGCGGCACCGCCGACAGCCATCATTTTCAGCAGACGCGCTGTGTGCACCTGCTCCTCCTTCTCTTCGGTGGGCCGCGCCGGATGGCGTGGTCCTGTGAACACCGCCACTACCCCACAGGGATCTCGTGCTCGGTGTTCCACATCAATGTCACGCGCTGACCTCGCATGGCGCCCAACTCGGACGAGGTGGCGTGAGAGTTCTGCTGGACGGCAATGAGAGTGGCGCCCGCATCCAGGTCGACGATGAAGCGCGTCGACATGCCGACGTAGACGACCTCTCGGATCACTCCGGCGGCGGCGCGCTCGCTTCCCTCCGGCGAGGCCGTGCCCAGGAGGACACGGATCTTCTCCGGTCGCACCGACCACAGTCCTTCGCGGCCCAGCAGCGAGGCGGCCACCCCGGCCTCGAGCAGGTTGGATACGCCCACGAAGCCCGCGACGAAAGGCGTCTTCGGGTGCTCGTAGATCTCGACCGGCGTGCCGATCTGGGCGATGCGTCCCGCGTCGAAGACTGCGATGCGGTCCGACATGGTCAGGGCTTCTTCCTGGTCGTGCGTAACGAAGACGAAGGTGATCCCCACCGCGCGCTGCAACTCTTTGAGCTCCACCTGCATCTGCTCGCGCAGTTTGAGGTCCAGCGCACCCAGCGGCTCATCGAGGAGGAGTACGCGCGGGCGATTGACGAGCGCCCGTGCAAGCGCCACACGCTGGCGCTGGCCACCGGAGAGCTGACTGGGCTTACGCGCGCCGTAGTCCTCAAGGCGCACCGCGGCGAGCGCCTCTTCCGCGCGCTGACGCCGCTCCGCCTTGGACACCTTCTTCACCTTGAGCCCGTATTCGACGTTCGACAGCACATCCATGTGCGGGAATAGGGCGTAGTCCTGGAAGACGGTGTTGACGTCGCGCGAGTAGGGAGGCACCTGGGTGACGTCCACGCCGGCGAGTTCAATGGTGCCCGAGGTCGGCTGCTCGAAACCGGCGATCATGCGCAGGACAGTGGTCTTGCCGGAGCCACTGGGCCCGAGGAGCGTGAGGAACTCCCCATCGGCGACATCGAGATCGACGCTGTCGACCGCCACCACATCGCCGAACTCCTTGCGCAGGTTCGTCAATCGGATGGCAGTGCTCACATGACCTCTCTCAGAAACCGTGCGGAGGACCCCCGAAAACGGCGCCAGCATAGGGGGAATGGCTCGCGGCGGGGCGCAATTCGCAGGTCCGCCTTCGGTCACGTCGCCGAATCGTGACCTCGCCCTAGGTGGCGTAAATGCGCCCTGGGCCGGTAACACTCACGACCACGGCATCGCCGGGTCGCGGCGGAGGAGTGCCTCCTGGCACGCGCACCGGGATCCACGTGCCGTCAGCCAGTTCGACGCGCAGGAGCGAGTCGTGGCCGTGGTAGGAGGTTTCGCGCACGACTCCTGAGCCGGGGAGGGTCACAGCGGAGGGCGCGACCGGGCAGGAGAGCACGAGCTGCTCGGGGCGCAGGACGACGATGGCCTCCCCCTCGGAGACGTGGCGGGTCGAGGGGTGGACAGGGACATCGCCGAGAGCACACGACACGCGCCCTCCCTGGGCGACCGCGGGGAGTTCGACGGCGTCGCCGACGAATCGAGCGACGTCGAGGTCAGCGGGTACGTCGTACACCTCAAGGGGGGTGCCGACCTGCACGATGCGGCCGTCACGCAGCACGGCGACCAGATCTGCTGTGGAGAGTGCCTCCTCCTGATCGTGCGTGATGAGGAGCGCGGTCGTGCCGAGTCCGCGCAGCAACTCACGCACCTCCGCACGCAGGCGGACGCGCAGTGCCGCATCAAGTGCCGTGAAGGGCTCATCCAGGAGGATGACATCGGGTCGAGGTGCGAGCGCCCGTGCAAGTGCCACCCGCTGCTGCTGGCCTCCGGAGAGCTCATGCGGTCGGGCGTGGGTGTAGTCGGACATGCCCACCATCTCGAGCACCTCCGCGATGCGCGCCGTCGACTCGGCGCGCGGAAGTCCGAAGCCGACGTTCGCCGAGACGTCGAGGTGGGGGAAGAGAGCACCCTCCTGCGGCACGATGCCGATGCGTCGCTTCTCCGGGGGGACGAAGGCGTGCGGGAAGCCCGGCCCTGCGCCGGCGACAAGACGGTCGCCGAAGTGGACCGTGCCCGAGGTTGGCTTGAGGAATCCGGCGAGGACGCGCAGCAGGGTCGTCTTGCCCGAACCACTGGGCCCGAGCACCGCAGCGACCGCCCCCGACGGCACTGCTAGATCGAGATCGGCG
>CAJBMR010000375.1 GCA_903954205.1 uncultured bacterium
ACCCAGGATGCGGTTGACGAGGGTCGACTTCCCGACGTTAGGCCGGCCCACCACCGCCACTACGGGCAAGAGGTCCTCATCGGACTCCGCATCCGGGTCAAGCTCGTCGATCTCCCCGAACTCCGCAATCGCGGCCGCACGCGCTGCCGCTACGAGGGCATCCTGGGGGGAGCCCGCATCGTCCTCGGAGGCATCGTCGGCCCACTCATCGACCCAGGGGGCATCCTCGCCCACGATGTCGAGGTCGGTCTCGGGGAAGTCTCCGTCTGAGGTCACAACGCACCATTGTCCGGGGCCGACCCGTGAGGATCGAGGGCGACCCCGTCGAAGCGTCCCGTGCGCACCTTCGCGTCCGCGAGGTGATCTGTGACGCGCTGGCGGATGAGCTCGGCTGCGCGCAGGACGTCGGCACGCGCCAGGGGGTCCTGCGAGCCTGACTGAGGCAGGTCACCGAGGGTGAAGGGCTCACCGACGACGACATCGATGGGCGCGCGCAGCGAAGGCGGGTCACCGCGATGCCCACCCGAGCCACCCAGGACCGCGACCGGCAGGATCGCGGCGCAGGAGCGCAGCGCGAGGTACCCGGCAGCGCGCTCGAGTCCGTCGCCAGACCACGCTCCGACGGCCACTCCCTCGCGCAGCCGATCCCGTGCATACCTGAGCGCGGCGCCCGGGTCCGACTCGTCAATCACGATGCGTCCCGGGATGCGCGCACCCAGCGCCGAAAGCCCACCGGGATCCACCAGCACGTCGACGGGTCGCGGCAGGCAGGTGGCGATGACCGTGGGATCGAGGAAGCCGAGGTGTGGAGCGACGACGAGGAGCGGACCACGGCGCGGACAGCGGTGCCCACCCTGGACACGCAGGCGGTATCCCCAGCGCAGGACAGGTGCGACCAGGTTGCGTGCGGTCGCGCCGCCGCTCATTGCGCGTCCGGGGGAAGGGCGCGGATTACCGCATCAATCACCTCATCGAGGGACAGGTGCGTGCCATCGATGGCGATCGCATCAGCAGCCTGCTGCAGGGGTGACACGGTGCGTGTGGTGTCGAGCGCATCCCGCGACTCCAGATTGGCGTGGGCCGAGGCGACACTCCCCCTGCCGGAGCGCTCCGCCTCCTCGAGAGCCCTGCGCGCGGCACGTGCCTCGACATCCGCGGTGAGATAGATCTTGAGGTCTGCACCGGGCAGCACCACGGTGCCGATGTCACGCCCCTCCATGACGACGCCCGTCCCGGCGGTGATCGCCGCGTCGACCATGGAGCGCTGGCTCCGCACGAGGCGCTCCCTGACCTCCGGCACCGCTGCCACGCGGCTCACCGCGTCGGCGACCGCCGCATCCCTGATGTCCGCAGACACGTCCTGGTCATCCACCGATACGCCGGGATCGGTGGGATCATCACGCAGCACGATGACCGGCTCACCGCAGCGCGCGGCGACGGCCTCGGGGTCGTCCACGTCCACACCCTGCTCGAGCATCCACCAGGTCATCGCGCGATACATCGCTCCCGTGTCGACGTAGTGCAGGCCCAAGCGCCGCGCCACTCCCCGAGACGTGCTCGACTTGCCTGACCCCGAGGGGCCGTCGATAGCGATGATCAGACCGGACACGATGCCACCCTAGGCACGGACATCGAAGCCGAGCGAACGCAGTCCCG
>CAJBMR010000376.1 GCA_903954205.1 uncultured bacterium
CCGCCATTCTGATTCAGTAGCGCCGCAAGGTCATCCACGGACTGTTGAAGATCAACAACACCGGGGCCGAACGAGGGGTTCCCCTGACCCACCCCGAACACCTGGTTACCAATCAACCTCAGGGCCTGCTGCGGGCTTTGACCCACCAGATTCTTCTCGATCCAGCCCGGAGACGTAACCACCTGATACTCGTTCACGTACCGCTGAATCTCACTGACGTACAGGTTCCCTTCAGCCAGGAGCGTGTCGCAGGTTGCGAACGCCCCCGTCTGCTGGCTCTGGATAACGTCCTGCTGGATCGTGGTGACTTGCTGAGAGATCTGATTGAGGTCGTTGATGATTTCTTGAAGGTCGGCGTCCACTGTCTGGAACTGCTGATTCACGTCGTCAGTGAGCTCTTCGATCGGGTCTGCCTTCTTCTTCATGTCCGGAAAGAGGACATGAAGTATGGCGTCCATGCCGTCAGTCACCCTCGTACCAAGGTCTGCCTCAAGTACGCCAACGACTGAAGTCTTCAAAATTCCCGTGGATTTCTTGACGAGGCTCGTTACTACATCACTAGAAACGGCATCCGCTCGAACCCCCTCACGGGGCGTCACCGAGCGACCCGACCTCGACCGCTGCGGCTCCTGAACCGGCTCGTGCAGCACTCCATCTTGGGCCTGCTCGAACACCCGGTACGCGCCATCAATATCTGCGTGTGGAGCCTTCGTCGGGGTGAGGGTGACCCGGAACGGCTTGCCGGTCCACATGGTTTTGCCGTCGCGCACCACACGCCAACGCAGCACCTGCGAACCCTCGCCAGCGAGACGAACCGTCACGGAGACATTACCGGTCCTGTCGGACACAGCAGTCTTCACTTCTTGACGCTGCCCGTTCTTGATCTTCTCCAGAACGACAAGACTGTTTTGGTACTTCACAGGGACCCTGCCAGAAATCTTTGAAGGCTTACCCTCCAGAAGTTTCGCCACAGTCGTCTGGCCAGCAGCAGCCGATGGCTTATTTGGGGCAACTTCCTGTGCCGAAGCAGCCGAGGCTGGAGGCGCGACCGCGGCCGCGGCCATAGCGAAGCAGGCCGAGGCCGCGAGTACCTTCGCGCGAGAAGCTCTTGGGTTCATGTTGCCAAAATCCCCTTCCTGGGATTGCAAGAGATCACCCGCCGAGGCCGCCCCGTGTCCTACTCGAGCGACTGTCTGTGATGACGGTCATTTCGGAATCTATGGACAACTGGGAAGGCGACCCTGCCTTTGGGGGATATCCCCCGAGCGCCCTAGGGGAGGGTCACGCGGAGAGGAGGCGCGAGGGCAGGTTCGCTCGGAGTCGCTGGCCTTCAGGGCGGATCTCCAGTGCCCAGGAGGTGGCGCATTCGTCCAGTTGCCGCGTGCCGAGACCGGTCGAGCCGGAAGGGCGACCCTCCGCCTGGGTGGGGCTGCAGGTTTCCATATCCAGGATCACTTCACGGGCCGTGCTGTCCACCGACATGCGCAAGTCCACGCTCGCGGACTTCCCGTGGCGAATCGCGTTGGAGACGGACTCCGTCGCGATGGCAATCGTGCAGGCGCGCAGGGGCGCGTCATCCGCGACGAGTGCGGACACCTCTGGATCTACCGTCATCTCGATCCGGCAGACCCCGTCCCAGGTCGCCGAGATGCTCTGCAGGCCCACGTCGAGCGAGACGCTGTAGCGAGTCGCGTCGGCGAGCACGTCGATTTCGCGTGCGACGTCACGGCGGAGCCGCTCGATGAGATCCGGTGTCACGTCACCTGTCTTCATCGCCGCATCCAGTTTAAGGGCCGCAGCGGCGATCGCGGTCTGGACAGGGCCGTGCAGGGCTCGCGACAGGGCCTTGTCCTGGAACCACCGCACCTGGTTGACCAGAGCGAGATTGCGTCGCAATTGGACTGCAGCGGTCTCTAGTCGTGCGATGGTGATCCGGCGGTCGGCATCGAGTGCGGCATTGACAGTCGCGGCGAGTGAGAGGAACACCACGAAGAAGATCGAGCCCAGCACCGTGCCCAGCAGGACCGGCTCCCGTGCCACCAGTGCGAAGGCCATAGCGCCGACCGTCACCCCGCAGGCTGCGGTGGCGAGGAGAAGGATGGTGAGGCGCGCGCGCAGGCCGCGCTGCCCGAGTGCCCTGGCAGCAAGCGGATTCGCGGCGCTGAGCACGAGGAAGGTGACGACAGGGATGGCCAGGAATCGCAGCGTTGCCGGCGGGTAGAGAGCGATCGCGGCGAAAATGATGGGCAGCATCAGCAGAGAAACTGCAAGCGGGCGAAAGGGCTGGCCGCGGGCGGCGAGGCCGAGGACCCTGGGCCACGACACGGTGATGCTGGTGCGAGGAACCGGCTCCGATGCCGTAGCCGCGGCATCGGCCAACTCGTGACTGAGGGGTCGCACCACATCACGGGCGAGGCGTTCGAGCGACTCGACACCGCCGCCGGCGTCCACTGACTGGAGCCCGGCGAGCTCGTCCTCAAGGATCCCGCGTACCGCCTGCACCGATCGCTCGCCTCGTTCCCCGATGTCGACACGGGCGTCTTCGACGCTCCGCGCGAGTGCCGCCTGGGTCTCGTCAAGTTCCTGGATGCGGCGGCGTTGCTCGCGCGCGCTGCTCACTGCGTACGCCGTGATAGCGAAAACCAGGCCCATCGTCCCGAAGGACCCAAGGGCGCGCCCCAGCCAGAGCGCGGCCGCGGGACCCAGGAGCCAGACATACGCATACCCGACAGCCAGGGTCCGAGCGGTCGCGCCGATGCCGAAGGCCGCCAGCACGACGACGGCGATGGCGGTGCGCCGCTCCGGGTCCATCCGCAAAGCGATCCTGCGTGCGAGGAGGAGCGGTGCCCACGCGATCACTTGACCAACGCCCAGGATGCTGAGCCTGGCGACCCAGGAGACGCCGCTCGGCATGACGACAAGTCCGCCGATGATGGCTGCCGCGAAGGTCAGCCAGAAGGACAGCCACGTGACCGCGTCGGCGGAGCCGATGCGCCAAAGCGCCTGCCTTAGCCCATTCATGGACGCTCGGGGATCCCTGCCACAGCGATGTAACGGCGAGTGGCTTCGACCCTGGGGTTGACATTGCCCTTGGTGTCGATGTCCAAAGCCCGAAAGACCTCGGCGCACCAACGCTCGACGGTCGTCTGACTCGCGTTCTTCATCTTCCCGATCTGGTCGTTGGTGTAGCCGATGGCGATGAGGCGCAGGATCTCAAGATGCTTGGCATCCAGCCCGGCCACGAGAGCGGTGGCTTCGAGGTCGTGGCGCACCTCTTCGGATCGATCAGTCATGACGGCATTGATGCAGGCGAGCAGGTAGCCGGTGTCACGCACGAGGTCCTTGCGGAGAAAGCCGCATCCGGGCGGAAGATCCGCACCGGACAAGCCAGCCGCCTGCGCCGTCGGGTGCTTGGTGAGGAAGATGATCGCGATCTCTGGACTTTTGTGATGGAGGGCGTACGCCAGATCTACCCCGGAAGGGCCCTCCCCCAGGGAGATGTCCAGCAGCACCGCATCGGGATCGAAGTCTCGAATGGCTTCACGGGCTCCGATGACGTTGGCCGCGGTCTCCACCTCGAATCCATGGGAGACGAGCGTCTCGGACAACAACGATGCGAGAAGGTCCTCATCTTCGACTATGAGGATCCTTCGGCCCTCGGGGAACATGCAGCAGAGGATAGAGGGTGAGCGCGGGTCCCCCACGCCACTCGATTCAACGACGAATTCCCCGCCAAGGGCCCTCTCCACTCACGCGAAGGTCCTTGGCGATTCCTCGCACACCCTCGTAGGACCCCTAGAAGCGGCTGCCTCGCGGGCGAGAACTCCCGAGGCGCCCCACCGCGCGGAGACTAGGGGTAGACCAACGGGCAGGCCACGGACCGTGGCGGCAACGTGCGATAGAGCAGGTACGGCGTCACCGCCGCATCCACGCACGCCGACGGACCTCCATAGGTGACGTGCTGCGTGCCCGCGTAGGTGACCATCGATGACCCCGTGAAGCCGTTGGCCGTTTCACGCGCTCCGAGCCAAGGCGTCCTGTTGTCCCCCACGGCGTTGACGATGACCGGGGGCGTCGGCAGGCGCAGAGTGCCGGTCAGAGGTGGCACGGACATGCCCAGCGGGGGCAACCCCGCGCACTGCCCACCCTCGCCCAACGACGGCATGCCGAGCGCAGTCCCGCCCACCTTCGCCGCTTGCTCGGCGGCACCGGCGACCACCCGCGCGCTCGGACGGTCATGCATGTCAGAGCAGTTCACGAAATGGAAGGCCGGATTGCTACCGCCCTCGGAGCGGGTCGTCGCAGCACTGGACGCGATGCGCTGGGCGGCATCTCGGCTGACGGCTCGCGCGTTGCGGATCGACTCGTACAGCACATGAAGCAGTTCCTTGGCCTCGTCCCACTTCTGTTGGTACGCCGCGTTATTCACCAGGTAGCTGGACACAGACCATCTGTCGAGGGTGCCGCCATCCTGCGTGGAAATCGTCTGCCTCTCAAGGAAGTTCATCACGGTCCGATAGGCGCGCTTGCTCTTGGCGCCGAAGGCTCCGAGCATGGTCTGGATGGCTGTGGCGTCGTCCCAGATGTGCTCGCGCGCGTAGTCGCCTACGGACGGGGTCGGGGTGATGGTGCCGTCGAGCACGAGCGCACGCAGGTGCTGCGGGAACTGCTGGGCATAGGCGCGACCAACCGTCGTGCCGTAGCTCATACCCCAGAAGGAGATCTTCTCGACTCCTAGGGCGCGGCGCAGGGAATCCATGTCGCGAATGACCTGCCAGGTGCCGACGTAGCCCGCATCGGCCTCATTCGCCTGAAGGCACTCCTGCAACGCCTCCGACATGGCGTCCATGTACTGAGTGGTGACCGCCTCCCAATCCACGGCGCCCGTCAGCGGCGGCTTCGGATTGGGCGTGCGACACGGAGTGAACGCGGGCTGGGAGCTGCCAACGCCGCGGGGATCGAAGGTCACGACGTCGAAGGAGTCACGCACCTCCTTCGGCAGTCCTCGCTGCACGAATCGCACTGCATCCAGCCCGGCGCCACCGGGGCCTCCGGGGTTGAACATCAGCACACCCCGAGTGGGCGCCACTTCCGCTCGGATGCGCGCGACGGCAATTCGATAGCTGCCGGCACTCGGGCGCGCCCAGTCGCGTGGCACCCGCAGGAAGGCGCAATCTGCGCCCTCAAGGTTGCCACCCTGACACTTCTTCCACTTGAGGGCAGGCTCCGCCTTGGCCTGAGCTACGGGCGCGGGTGCCGGGTCGGTCGCCGCCACCGCGGGCACGCCGACCAGGGACAACATCAGGACAAGAGTGACGGCAACGACTCGACGCATATCGCGAACACTAGGGGTCATGCGAGGCCCGTACCGGAGAACGGCAAGAAGGCGCTGGGAGCCGCCGGTGCACTCCTCCCTAAGCCCGGGCATGGTCAACATGCAGATGGGGACACCCCAAGGGGTGTCCCCATCTGCATGGCGGTGGCGGTGGGATTTGAACCCACGGTGGAGTTACCCCCACACACGCTTTCGAGGCGTGCTCCTTTGGCCGCTCGGACACGCCACCGTCGAAGAGGGTACACATCGCCCCCCTACGCCGCGGCGAGGACCAGCCCCCAGGCGACGGCCCAGCGGTGACCGAGAACGCCAGCCGCATCTGCCCGACCGGCGACCGTGCCCGGGAGCGAACTGGCGAGTGCGTCGAGCACCTCATCGTCGCCCGCGGGGCCGCCCACCAGGACTACCTCGCGCGCGCTCGTGCCCAGGTCCGCCAGCGCACGTCTCACGTTGTCGCCGATGACCGCGGCCTTGAGCGCCAGGCGGATGCTCCGCCACTCCGCGGGAGCCAGGCTGGGTGAAAACGGCAGCGGACCGCCCGGGCCCTCGCACACCAGCCAGCCCACAGTGCCCGTCGCCGCTGGCCGGTCGAGGAAGACTCGAGTGCCGTCCTCGAGGAGAGCCGCGGAGGGACTATCGATACGCCGTGAGGGACCACGCTTCACCCACTCCGCTGCCCCTTGCGAGATGCCGAGCGCATCGGCAACCGCGAGGGTGAGCATGTCTCCGCTTCCCGCAGCC
>CAJBMR010000377.1 GCA_903954205.1 uncultured bacterium
CCCGTCGGCGACGGCCCACGCCGGCACCATCACGAAGCCGAAGCCCCACGAGGGTGACGGTGGAGCTGCCTAGTTCTGAAAGGACTCGCATCGTGCTCATCCGCGAAGCGACGACCGCCGACGTGCCCGCGGTGGCGCAGGTGCACCTGGACTCCTGGGATGCCGCCAAGGAGGGGCTGGACCTGCCGACTCGGCGCACCCGCGAGCAGCGCACCGAGCACTGGACGACTTTCCTTGATGAGGGCGGCGGCGAACTGTGGGTTGCCGAGGATCACGGACGCGTGGTCGGCTTCATCGCCTTCGGGTCGTCGCGCGACGAGGATCGGCAAGGACAGATCGAGCTCTACACGTTGTACGTCGATCCTGCGTTGTGGGGCACGGGGATTGGCTCAGCATTGATGGGCATGGTGCCCTCGGACGCTCCCGTGAGCCTCTGGGTGAGCGAGGCCAATGCGCGGGCACGCTCGTTCTACGAGAAGCGTGGGTTCGATCCTGATGGCGCAGCGGAGGCGGGCCACCATGTCCCGGTCATCCGCGTTGCGCGCACGAGTGGATCCGAACGCCCCGGCTATCGAGGCTTCTGAGCGTTCGTAAGCCTCGACAACGGGGTAGTCCGCTCGGCGGCCACCCCCGCCCAGCTAGAGACCAAACGGGCGCCGCATCCACCATGTCGTCGGTCCCCCCGGCACCACGAACTCGCGGCTCTCGGTGAATCCGCGTGCCTCGTAATAGTTCTTGTTTGCGAGGACTGACGTCTCTAGCCAGCAGTCCCACCCGTTGGTTTCGGCGATCTCGAGGCCGGGTTGCAGTAGCGCGGTTGCGCGGCCATGACCTTGGACGTCGGGATGGCTGGCCAGCACCTCGAGATACCAGTACGGACGGGTGGGTGCGGATGCGTCGACAGTGGCGTCGTAGGTGGCGATGCGCTGCCATGCTTCCTCGCCGATCTTGGCGCGGCATTCGGCCCATATTGATGCGTGATCCTCGTCCAAGGGTGGGTCTGTTGTTCGCCGCTGCCACATGGCGAGGGATAGACAGTCGTCAGTGACCCACACCGTCCCTCGTCGGACTTGCGGGATGAGGAGTGCGCGAGCGAAGGCTCGCATCCCATCCACGTTGCCCGGACCGAGCATGTATCCCCAGCCGGCTTCGCTCGCGAAGGCCGCCGCGACTGTGGCAGAGAGCGCATCAATGTCCTCTGACGTGGCCGTGCGCAACGGAACCATGATCGGATGCTAACTGCAGGTGCTGCGGCGCTCAGTCGAGAAGGACGGGTCGGGATTCCGGGTGGTTAGGCAAACCACGCCTACCAGCCGCGGGCGCCCCACTCGTCGAGGGAGGGGCGCTCGCGCCCGATGGTCGTGTCATTTCCGTGCCCGGGATAGACCCAGGTCTCGTCGGGGAGTACGTCGAAGACCTTCGACACGACTCCGGCGTACAGAGACGAGAAGTCCTCGGTCCCTGCCGTCTTGCCCACACCCCCTGGGAAGAGGCAGTCGCCCGTGAAGAGATGCGGCTGGCCCTCGGGATCGTCGTAGAGCAGAGCGATCGATCCGGGGGTGTGGCCGATGAGATGGATGGCGCGCAGGACGACAGAGCCGAAGGCGATCTCGTCGCCGTCATCGAGGAGCACGTCGGTCGAGACAGGGATCCCCTCCGCATCGTGACGACCGGCCACCGTGGTGGCACCGGTGGCCGCCACGACGGCCCCGAGGGCCTGCCAGTGGTCGGCATGGCGGTGGGTCGTGACGACGGCTTCGATCCCGTCTTCCCCGATGAGGTCGAGGAGGGCCTCCGGCTCGGCCGCGGCGTCGATGAGGATCTGCTGGCCGGTCTCACGGCACCTGAGCAGGTAGGAGTTGTTGGACATCGGGCCCACGGCGATCTTGGAGAGCACCAGTCCGGGCAGTTCGCGCACATCAGCCGGGCCACCGACCCGCACGTCTCCTGAGTAGGTCACTGTCTCAGCCTACGGCTAGCCTGCCCCTGTGTCGGACCGTCTCATCGTGCGCGGCGCGCGCGAGCACAACCTGCGGGATGTGTCCCTCGACCTGCCCCGGGACGCCCTCATCGTCTTCACCGGCCTCTCGGGCTCCGGCAAGTCAAGCCTCGCCTTCGACACGATCTTCGCCGAGGGCCAGCGCCGCTACGTCGAGAGTCTGTCGGCGTACGCCCGGCAGTTCCTGGGCCAGATGGACAAGCCCGACGTCGATTTCATTGAGGGCCTGTCGCCCGCGGTGTCGATCGATCAGAAGTCGACCTCGCGTAATCCCCGGTCGACAGTGGGGACCATTACCGAGGTCTACGACTATCTCCGTCTGCTCTTCGCCCGCATCGGCAAGCCACACTGCCCGGAGTGCGGCAAGCCCATCGCGAGGCAGACGCCCGGCCAGATCGTCGACCGACTGCTGGAGCTTCCTGAGGGCACGCGTTTCCAGGTGCTGAGCCCGGTCGTGCGCGAGCGCAAGGGTGAGTACGCCGACCTCTTCCGGCAGTTGCAGTCGCAGGGCTATGCACGTGTGCGCGTCGACGGCGTTGTCTACGCCCTCGAGGAGGTGCCCAAGCTCAAGAAGCAGGAAAAGCACACCATCGAGGTCGTGGTCGACCGCGCGGTGGCGAAGTCATCGGCGCGGAGGCGGCTCGCGGACTCGATCGAGACGGCGTTGCGGCTCTCCGGCGGCCTGGTCATCGCCGAGCTGGTGGACCTGCCCGAGTCGGATCCGGCACGCGAACGCGTCTACAGCGAGCACCTGGCCTGCATGGACGACGACCTGTCCTTCGAAGAACTCGAGCCCCGCTCCTTCTCCTTTAACTCGCCCTTCGG
>CAJBMR010000378.1 GCA_903954205.1 uncultured bacterium
GCGGTCTTGAGGACGATGCCCGAAGGGCCGGGAAGCGTGGGGTCGAGCTGGGCGAACGCGTAGCCGTACTCCCGGCCACCGGGTCTGCCACCACCCGCCATGGGCTCCCCGAACGGGCCGAGCGCCTCTGAGAGGACGCCGCCTTCGGCGCCCGGCACCACCGCACCTTTCGCGTCGGTGGTCACCAAGTACTCGCCGCGGATCCCCGGGTGGTCGACGGTGACGGCACCGGCACTTCGCCACAGCGCACCGCCGGGCAGGAGCACCCGCACCTCGGCGCCGTCGTCGCTCAACACGACCGAGGCAGCAGTGGCCTCCGGCGATGAGTAGCCGAGGCGCCACGTCACCGATGTGGAGTCGTCCTTTGAGCTTTGCACGACGACGCGACCTTGGGCATGGCCAAGCTCCGAGACAACCGCGCCGTCGATGAGCGCACGTGGGAGCCCGCCCCAGTGCCACTCCACGGTGAGTTGGCGGGCATTCGAGGAGGCGGACGTCAGGCGCCCAAGTGCATCCCACGCCAACTCCGCCTTGCCCTCGCCGGCGATAAGCGGATCCGTCGTGCTCACGGGCCGACCGGCACCGTCGTAGCACGTGACGTAATCCGTGCCATCGCGCGAGCCGGATGTGCGATTGAGGTCGCCTCCCGGATCGGGGTAGGCACCGCCGCAGTCGCCACTGGGCGAACCGAAACCGTAGGAGAAGAAGCGCTCCTCCGAGCCGACGCCGGCGATGGACCCCTTCACGGTGAGCTCGGCTCCGGTGAGGCGCCGCGCTTCGTCGTAGGCGTAGGACCACTTGCGGCGAGTCGCTCCCTCGCCTTCCACCTCGGTCACGCGTTCGTCCGCGCGGCCGGCCGAATTGGTCGTGACCTGGTCGCTCACCACTCGCTCGTCGCTGGTCTTGAGCACAGTGGCCTGGACCGTGCCATTGGGCCCATAGCCCCATTCCTGGACGACGCCGCTGCCGTAGGACACGCGGCTGACGAGGCCGCGCGCGTCGTATTCCACCGCAGCGGCCTCTTGGCCGTTGACAGTCACGGAGACCTCGCGACCGGTGGCATCGTCGAAGGCACGCGAGACCTTGACAAGAGTCTTGCCGTCCGGGTCGGTGATGGTGCGGCCGACCTGACGGTCGAAGACGTCGTAGGTGAACTCAGTGGTGACGCCATTCAGATCCGTGTACGCCACCAGACGCCCGAGCAGGTCCGTGGCCGTGCGGCTGGTGCGTGTGCCGATCGCCTCGGAGCCCTGGACCTCGACAGTCGTGGTTGTCACCCTAGGGTCGCCGCCGACAGCGATCGTCGCGGACGACTTCTCCACGGCGGTGCCGCCGGCGATGAGGCTTGCGGAGATCGGCGTGCCGTCCGGGGCGTAGGTCGTGCAGGCCAGGTCCCCGCTCGCGCCTTCTCCGGTGAGAATCGCCGTAGGCCTTCCCGCCGCGTCGTACCAGGTGCTCACTGTGACGCCATCCGTACGCGTCACCGTCCGCACGAGGCCCGCTTGCACGGCCGCCACCGAGCCAGGGCACGGCGAGGCCTCCGCAGCGCCCTGCACCGGCCAGTACGTCGTCGATGTCGTCCGACCACCCGGTGTCGTGCCGGTGAGTTTGCGACCCCACTTGTCATCTGCCGACGACGTCGGCTCGTAGGTCGCGGTCGTCGTAAGACCGCCGGGCGCGGTCAGCGACGTCGGATTGCCCGTCCACGGCTCGGCGTAACTCGTACGCACGACGGGTCGCCCGCCGCGCGGAAGGACGTCGTTGCTCACCGTCCTCGTCTCGACGTTGAAGCCAGGCGTGACTCCTGAGAGGGTGTCAAATCGACCGTCACCGCGCGACGCATCTAGCGTGAATGCTGCGCGCCCCCCTTGGGGATTGCGGATGTCGATCCGGAGCTGGTGCGGCCCCTCCTTCAACTCGAGTTCGCACTCGTCCTTTGTGGTCGTGTCGCACAGACGGTTGTCGACGTACACATCGATCCCACCGTCCGCCGACACAGTTGGACGCAGGCGCCAGGTGCCCGCCTCCGGGACGGTCCACGACCCCGTCAGGCGGGCGGACCACGCCTTGCCGGGAATGGGCGCCTCGTCCCAGGAATGCGACAGCTCCTCGATCCACCCGCCCGTCGTATCGGCGCCCGAGAAGTCAGCGCTCGCCCAGTAGACCGCCTCGACCCCTCGCATGGGGTCTCCCGACGCGTCTTCGTCGAACGTCGCCGTGCTGACGTAGGCCGCATCTTCCTGCCGAGACGGCCCGACAGATCCCGTGCGCCGGCCCTCATCGTCGTAGGTGAAGGCCATGCTGCGACCCTCGTAGTCGGTCATCCCCTCGAGTCGCTGCGTGCGAGGATCCCATCGCAGGCTGATGGTCGAGCCGTCCCGATCGTCCCGCTGCTGGGGCACCCAGTCATCGGCCGACACCGACATGCGATAGTCCGCGGAGCCCGGCAACCGCGACGACACGGGATCGACGCTGCTCGCCTCCGTCAGGCTCCCCGTAACCGTGCCGGCGATGACAGATGCGACAACAGTTGCACCCGAAGCCGACTCCGAGTCAGTGATGACGGGGTAGTCGAAGACGTGGGCGAGTCGTGGGGCGCCCGGTGCCGGTGCAGGAGCGGCGACGGCAGCGACTCGGCCCTGCTCGTCGTAGACGATCTCCGTGAGCAGATCGACGTCGTCGCGAAGCGAGGGGTCCGCGGCCGCGGCGGCGCCAGCGATAGCGGAGCGCAGGGTGCTGACGCGACCGGACCGATCCCAGCCGATGCCGAGCGACGTGCCGGCGAAGTCCGGGCCGATGGCATCGACGATGAGCCCGATCTGCGCGGTCTCGGCCAACGCGACGTAGCCGATCTCCGTGGTAGTGCCGTCCCACCAGCCGATGCGGCATAGCCCGTCAGCGGGGGGCGCGACGAAGCCCTCCCATGCCTTGCCGCCACAGCCGTACTCGAAGGCGATGGTGCGACCACTCGGATCGCTGACGGAGGTGAGCAATCCCTCCGGCGACCAGGTCGCCGTGCCCTTGAGGAGTCCGTCCTCGCTCACCGAGACGGGAAAGCCATCGCGGAATTGCGTGACGGTGCCGTCACGCTCGGTGAGCTCGAACCGGCCTTCGGCGTAGGTAAGCGTGGGCTGCTCGGATGGCGGGAGGGGAGCTCCACTGGCCCACGACTGCACGTAGACACCCGAGTCGTTGAGCCGGAACGTCATCGAGCGATCGCGGGCATCGGCAATGTAGACGCTCACGGGAGTGGGATCGCCCGTTGCCTCCAGCGTGGTCCAGCGCGAGACCAGAGGGGCCGCCATCCGCCAGCCCGGGGGCAGGCCAGGATCTCCCGCGCGGCCGGGTTGGAACTCCATCGAGGCGAACGCGCTCGTGGACACCGTGGCAAACGACCGGCTGGTCCAGGTGATGCCGGGCACCCCGGTGATGAGGTGGGTGCTCACCCCACCGATGTCGTCGCGAGGGGCGAGGCCCGGCCGCACCGTATCGATGTCGAAGGTCCAGGGACCCTTCCACTGCGCAGCATCCTTCTCTCGCACCCGCCACGCGTATTGCCGGCCATCCTCAAGAGGGGACGTGACCCAGGAGTCGCGGTCGGTGCCCTCGGCGATGGGATCACCCTTGCCAGGCTCCTGGCCAGCGGACAGGTCGTAGACCTCGAAGGTCAACTGACCCTCAGCGTCCCTGGGTCGCAGTCGCGGGGTCGGAGACACGGCGATGCCCGACCCGGTGAGCTCGCTGGGTGGCCAGACCGACGGAGCGGCGGGCCCGTCGGCGGTCGATGACGGAAGCGGACCCGCATCCTGCGGCGGCCGGAGTCCGTCGGCGGATGCGGTCTCGCCGGTGTCGGAGGACGACTCGACCGGAGCAGGCGGTGCGGGCGAGGGCGGAGCCGAGGTGCACGCGCCAAGGACAAGGGCACCCGCGACCGCGAGCGCGACCGCGTGATGGACGGCTCGGCGAGGCATTACTTGCTGCTGGTCTTGATGTCCACTGTCCAGGCGCCGCCGTAGGTGAACGGCGTGCCTGCCTGGTCACACTCGACGGAGAACGTGAGTTGTGACGCGCCGGGCTTCGCGTAGCAAAGGTCATCGTTGGTGACGGCCTTGGCGACAGGGGGCCCGCTCGTTGGCGACACGTTGGTCAGGTTGAGGGCGACGGAGACGTAGACCTTGGGGATATTCGCGAGGACGGGAGGGGTCGCGCCCTCGGGGATCTTGCCCCCGTCGCCGGTGTTGGGCACCGACACGCACTCGTACTTCTTGAGCTTCTCGTTGTAGGTGCACTTCTGCGGCTGGCCCGCTGCATCGACGGTGTAAGCCGGGGTGAGTTGCAGGTTGATCGTGTGTTCGCCGTTGGTCGCAGTGGCGTAGCCACCCAGCACCAGGCCGACGTTGGGAACGATGAACCGGCCCTCGGGGGATGCCGTGGAATTGGCCCAGATCACTCCGGACGTCTCGGCTCGGCTCACCTTCCACACGATGGAGTTGAGTTGGTCGTCCTTCGCGCGTGCGGTGAGGTTGATGCGCATGGGCGCTGTCCAGGCGGTCGCCTTGAAGTCGAACTGGCCCTCGTACTGACCGCCGTATCCGCTGGACTGCCAGCAGCCGACGGCGGCGTTGCTGCTGGATTCACAAGGGGAGTCGAATTCCAACTTGGTGTAGCCGTCGTTCTCCGCGTCCCATCGAACCGTGACATTGCTCTCGAGTGCCTTCTCCGGGCAGTCACCGCCCTGTTCCGGGGTGCCCACGCACTTCCAACTCACCCAGCCATTCGGCTCATCGATGGCGCCGGAAACGTCCTGGGTGTGCCCCCAGAAGAAGTCGTTGTCGCCCGATCCTGTCCACTCGCCACCCGAGAAGCTGTAGACCCGACTCCGGTCGTTGCTGATCCGCCAGGGGATCGCCTTACAGTCCCACTCACCTTCACTGCTGAGGTCCCAAGGATCGGTGGGCCAAAACTTCGCATCCTGCTGCAGGGCCATTCCCGTTGCCGAGGACTCCTTCCACTGCGAGTCCACCCCGACCCGCTGGATCTTGTTGAGGAGCTGGACATTGGCGGTGGTGTCGAAGTTCCACCTCGACGTACACCTGCTCTTGTTGTCCACGTACTTCGCCACCTGGCCCGGAGAGGCGGACTCGACCGAGGCCTCGGGGGAGGGCGAGCCGGAGTCCACCGACGCCGTCGGCGTGCAGGCCGCCAGGACCACGGCCGCTACTCCGGCGAGCATCGTCAATCTGGCGCGCATTGTCATCCTCCGGGCGGTCCACTGGGGGCGGGCTTACGTGGATGCTAGGCGGGCGCGCACCCATTACTCAGGCGATATTCGGTTATCTCACGTGTCGTTGAGTGCAGACGTGTGGTCGCCTTAGCCTCCGCACATGCGCATTCGCACTCCCCTTGCCGTCCTCGCCTCCTCCGCCCTGCTCCTGGGAGCCTGCACCTCTGCTCCCGAGCCCGCGACAAGCACGTCACCCGCACCGGTGGAATCCTCGTCAGAGTCCGGGGAGGTAGCAGGGGCCGGAGTCAACGCCGCCGACGTCGAGGCGTGGAAGGCCGGGCCGGTCCCCGCATCCGGCGAGTCAGGCCCGGTCGTACCCACGGTCTGGCCGGCCGCCGTCGTGAAGGGATCGGGCACGTCGACGTCGCTGACGCCCACGCTGGTGGCGCCGGGAGTGACCGGCAAGGTCGATGTGCAGGTCGTGAGCCTCACCGACGGCGGTGGATTCGGAGCTGACGGCGCACAGGAGGCGACCGGAGTCGTCTTCGAGGGGCGAGGTGACGCAGAGGGTACGGAAATTCCTGCCGAATCCCTGCAACCGGGTGCGACGTATGCCTGGCGCGTGAGCAAAGACGGGCAAGCCTGGGAAGGTCCGTGGGCCTTCAAAGTCGACACCGTGCGCGCACAGTCGGCCCCGACCGACAGCATGGGCGGCATCGTCGTCAACATGCTCTCCGGCGTGCCCTCGTTCGCCTACGAAAGTCCTACCGTCGCAGGGGCCCTCGGCGGCGTCTCCATCGGGCTCTTCCACCGCCCCGATCTCTCTGCCGTCCCGGGGCTTCCCGCCGGCTGGGCGTGGGCCCTACCCGGCACCAGCGCTCTGGAGCTCACCACGTCCAGCGACGCTGCAGATCCCGCAAGCGTGACACTGCAGTTCGGCAACGGCGTCGCGTCCACCTTTGTGCGCACGGAGTCGGGTGCCTACGTCCCCGGCCTGGCCGACGGCACGATCACGCGCTATTCCGCCGGCGGTCAACTCGTCGCCATCGAGCCCGGCGTCTGGCAGTACACCGCCAGTGACGGCTCGGTCTCGCGCTATGTCGACGGTCGTCCTGTAGCCGAGTGGTCCGGTGGCAAGCCCGTGGCCGTGATGACGTGGGACTCCTCAGGACGCCTGACATCGGTCGGCGACGGCGTCTCGCGAACGGCAAGCCTGTCCTTTGCAGGCGACGGCTCATGCCCGGCTGACAGCTGGGGCAACTCGTTTGAGGTCGTGGACGGGCTGTGGTGCTCGATTACCAACGCCGATGGCTCGGTGACGGCCGTGGGCTACGTGGGCAAGCAGATCGGCCTGATCGCGGACGCAGGTGGAGTCAGCGTCGGCTTCGGCTGGGATGCCGCCGGCCGGATCTCGGCCCTGCGCAGCATGGACGCCGGCGCCGCAGCCGCCACCGCGGGCGGCGACTGGGCGGGCGCAGACCTCGCGACGCAGGTCGCCTACGACAAGTTCGGCCGCGTGGCCTCGCTGACCTCCGGCGCGGCCTCCCCGGGCGGTGAGCGCGTGACGCGCAGCTACACCTACCCCACGGACACATCCGGCGACACCCTCGCAGCCTCGGCATCGCAGGTGAGTGGGGGGACCGACAACGGCACGGTCGTGAGCGTCGTGGCCACGTCGGACACCTGGCAGGTCATCTCGCGCGAGGATGTCTCGGGACGGACCAGTAAGGCCGTCTACGACGAGGCAACGGGGGCGCTGGTCGGGGGCACCGACAGCACCGGGCGCACCTTCACCATGAAGGTCGATGCCACGACCAAGGTGACGTCATCCATCGGTCCGTACCAGGGCTCCTCCGATGGAGCGATGCGCACGGACCGCGTCATGGACGCCACGGCCGTGGATCCGTCCCGCGGTGCCGACTCACCGGTCGAGAGATGGCAGGGCTTGCAGGCGACCGTCTGGGCCAAGGACGCCGTCACCCCCGAATGGTGGAACGGCGACGTCCTGCGCGGCGGGCTCGCCGCGCGCCTGGACTACCCCGGGCAGTGGAACGCCCAGGCCACGGGCACGTGGACGACCGATGAGGGTGGCGAGTGGCTCGTCACCGTGGAGTCGTCCGACAACGTCGCGGTCGACGTGACGATCGATGGCGCTCGCTGCACCGACGCTGAGGGCAAGGACGGCTGCACCATCAAGCTCGACAAGGGGCCGCACGCGATCGCACTCGCACTCGAAGGTGAGGGCACCGGCTCCTTCGAGATCCGCGCCGGGCGCGGCAAGGCGGGGGAGATCCCCCTCGAGGCCCTGACGCCCAACTATGGCGCCGCGACCGTCATGGAGGTCAACGACAACGTCGGCCAGCGCAATCTCGGCACACAGTTGTTGGCGGTGTCGCGCCCGTGGGCCGGCTCGCCGGACACCGTCACGACGAGCGGCAGCCTGACCACGGCGATGGCCTACGAGCCCAACGAGCCCACGGCGGCCCAGTGGGGGCGCATGGTCTCCAAGACCACGCCCGGCGGCTCCGTGCAGTCGGTCACCTACTACGGCGACAGTGAAGACGCCACGGATCCGTGCACTCAGCAGTCCTACCCGCAGGCAGGCCTGCCCAAGACGACCACGCGCTACGACGGCGTGACGGTCACGACCGTCTACAACGCGTCGGGGCTTCCCGTCTCGACGACTACACAGGGCAGTGACGGCGGCGAACTCGCCTGCACGGCGTACGACGTGGCCGGGCGCGCGGTCTCGACATCGTTGAGCACGCTCGACGGCAAGCAGCTCAACGCCGCGACCGCCACCTACGTATGGCAGGACGGCCTGCTCACGGAGACAGCCACCGCGCAGGAGGGTGATCAGAGCTTCACCATGGTGACGGTCACCAATGTGCTCGGGCAGCTCGTCAGCTACACCGACGCCTGGGGCAACAGGACGGACTACGCCTACAGCGCCCAGGGCAACCTCTTGGAGCGGCGCACGACGCCTCAGGGAGCCGACTCTCCCCTGCTGACCGTCGCCTACGCCTACGACTCAGACGGTCGCCTTGACGCAGTCGCGGCCAACGGCAAGGAACTGGCCAAGGTGTCCTACGCACAGGACGAACTCGTCTCGAAGATCGCCTACGCCGGGGGCGTGGTGCGTGACTACGCCTACGACTCGGCCGGGGCGGTGCGCGCCTTCGAGCTCTCCACGACCGGGCGCTCCTATACGTTGACCGCCGATCGCAATTCCGCAGGCCGTGTACTGGGGACGCGACTCAACGTCAGCGACAAGGACCGGGACATCACGGATGCGGCGTGGTCCTACGCCTACGACGAGGCGGGTCGCCTGGTGGTGGCCGAGCTCACCACCGAGGGCGACAGCGCGGCTATGGGAGACAAGAAGCGCGAGTTCACCTACGCCTACAACTCACCCGAGGCGTGCCCGTCAAAGGCGGGCGACAACTTCGATCGCACAGGCGGCTCGCGCGACGGGGTCGACTTCGTCACGTGCTACGACGATAAGGGCCGGCTGAGCACGACGACCGATCCGCAGTTGGCCCCCGAGGGCGACAAGGCCAAGGCGACCTGGGACGGCCTCGGTCGCCTGGTCGCTCTCGACGCGCAGACGCCGCTCGCCATCGAGTGGGCCGGGGCGACGCAGGTGGCGTCCGTGACCCAGGGCGAAAGTGTCACGTCGTTCCTCCGTGTGGGGACGCAACTCATCGAGCAGACGATCGAGGGCACCGCGACTCGGTTCGGGTACGCCGCCGCGAGCAACTCGGCTCCCACGCTCGTCCTGGACGCCAGCGGCACGGTGACCTCCATGCGTCTCGGCCTGCCCGGAGGTGCCGAGGCCACCCTCACACCGCAGGGTGACCCATCGACGATGAGCCACCTCGACCTCTTCTCGGGGTGGCTGACCACCACCGGCGCGGACGGCACCGCTCAGGGCGCAGGCGAGTCTGCCCTGGCGGCCCAGTACGGGCCCTACGGCGAGCCACTGGTGACCACGCAGACCGCGGCCCCGCCCATGAGCTACGGCTGGCAGGCGGGAGCGCGCAACATCGCCATCGGCGGCGCCCACGACCTCACGTTCTCGGCACGGCCCTACCACCCATGGCTTGGCCAGTTCCTCGCCTTCGATCCCGTGCCCGGCGCGTCAGCGACCGGATACGGGTACGGCGATGCCGACCCGGTCAACAAGCCCGACTACTCCGGCAACTTCGGGGTGTGGGAGTGGCTCGGCGTTGCCGGCGGCGTCGTGGCAGCGATCGGCGGTCTGAGCTCGGGCAAGGTGGCGGGCTCGACCAGCGCGATCGCATGGGGTGCGAGCGTGGGCGCCATGGCGGTGGGCAGCATCGCCGCCGCGACAGGGATCGTCGGCACCTGGGTCACGGGAGAAGAGACGTCCTCCAGCGTGATCTCCACTGCGGTGGCGGCCCTGGGCATCGCGCTCTCCGTGCGTGGGGCCTGGAATTGGGACACCAACAGCTTCCAAAAGCGCTTCCGTCTCTACGGCGTTATCGCAGAGCAGGACCTCGACGCATACGTAGCCGAAGAGATCCAGCGGAAACAGGGCCTGCTCA
>CAJBMR010000379.1 GCA_903954205.1 uncultured bacterium
CATCCCGGTGGCCTTCGCGCTCATCGTCTACTTCACGTGGGTGCCGCTGGGCATCTACCGCCAAGGCTTCGGCGGGTTCTTCAAGGGCATGCTCTTCCCGCCCGGCGTACCCAAGCCGATGTACATCCTGCTTTCGCCGATCGAGTTCATCTCCAACATCATCGTGCGGCCCTTCACCCACGCCGTGCGTCTCTTCGCCAACATGTTCGCGGGTCACCTGCTCATCGCGACCTTCAGTCTCGCGGCGTACTACCTGCTCTCATTCACCGTGGTCGGCCTGCTCGGGTCGGTCGCGTCCTTCACGATGGCGGTGGCACTCACCGGCTTCGAACTGCTCATCCAGGCGCTTCAGGCCTACATCTTCACCCTGCTGACGGCGGTCTACATCAGCGGAGCGCTCCACGCGGAGCACTGAGTTCGTCCCGCACCACCTGCACGGCCACAACCGAATAAGACCCCCAGACCGGCAGACCAGACTGCCGGCCCGGACACGAAGGAAAAGACATGTCACTGCTCGCTGAGCTCTCCGGCTCCATCGGCTCCGTCGGCTACGGCCTCGCGGCCATCGGTCCGGGCGTCGGAATCGGCATCATCTTCGGCCAGGGCGTCCAGGCAATCGCCCGCCAGCCGGAGGCCTACGGCGTCATCCGCCAGAACATGCTCCTCGGCTTCGCACTTGCTGAGGCGCTCGCCCTCATCGGCTTCGTCGTCCCGTTCGTCTACGGCACCTGATCGGACTCACTGTGTCCAACTTCATCACGGGTCAGCTCCTGGCTGCCGGCGGAGAGAACGAGCCGATGCCGAGCGTCCTCGCAGTGCCGATCGACGAGCTCGTCGTCGGCCTGCTGGCGTTCTTCATCGTCTTCGGTGTCCTCGCCAAGGTCGCGCTGCCCAAGATCAAGGAGACCCTCGCCGCCCGCTCGGAGGCGATCGAGGGGGGCCTGCGCAAGGCCGAAGAGGCCCAGGCGGAGGCGCAGCGCGCTCTCGAGGAGTACCGCGCCGCATTGGCGTCTGCTCGCGAGGAGGCGGCGTCCATCCGCACGCAGGCCCAGGCCGATCGTGCGGCCATCGTCGAGGAGGCGCGTGCCGAGGCACGCGCTGCCGCGGCGGCCGTCACGGCTCAGGCCGAGGCCCAGCTCGCTGCAGAGCGCGCGCAGGCCACCTCTCAGCTGACCCGTCAGGTGGGCGAGGTCGCGGTGGCCCTCGCAGGCAAGGTCGTGGGGCAGTCCCTCACCGACGATGCTCGCGTCAAGTCGACCGTGGACTCCTTCCTTGCCGACCTTGAGTCCCAGGTCGCGCAGCAGGGAGCTGGTCGCTGATGTGGGGTGCGAGTCGCAGCAGCCTGTCGGAGCTTTCCGACTGGCTCGATGGCCAGCGTGGCGCGGAGGGGCTCTCCGGTCTCCCGGCCGAGCTCTTCTCCGTCGCCGATCTTCTTGATCGCGAGAAGACGCTGCGCACGGCCCTTGCCGACTCTGGTCAATCGGCCGACTCGCGCTCCGAGCTCGCGGCGTCGCTCTTGGCGACGCGTGTGAGTCCCCTCACCCTCCGCACCCTGCAGGAGGTCGTCCGCCACCGCTGGTCGTCTGACGCCGACCTGCTGCTCGGCATCGAGGCCCTGGCTGACCAGGCCGCCTTCATGGTGGCCGATGCCGCGGGCGACCTCGATGCGACGGAGGATGAGATCTTCCGCTTCGGTCGGGCGGTCGACTCCTCTCCCGAGCTCCAGATGGCCCTGACCGCGCCGGCTCTCTCGGCCGCGGCCAAGTCCGGAATCGTCGAGGACCTCCTGAAGGATCGTTCGACGGCTACGACGCGTCTGGTGCTCGGCTACGCCGTGGGGCATCTGCACGGTCGTCGGATCGACGCCGTGGTCGATGACCTGGCTGACGCAGCCGCTCGTCAGCGTCAGCGAATCGTCGCCGAGGTGCGGGTGGCCCAGCCGCTCGACGCAGATCAGGAGCGCCGCCTCGCGACCGCGCTCAGCGCGCTCAAGGGGCGCCAGGTCCGTCTCAACGTTGCCGTCGATCCGGCGGTACTCGGGGGAGTGCACGTGACCGTGGGTGATGAGGTCATCGACGGCACGGTGGCGGCACGCCTCGAACAAGCCCGACGCTCGATGCTGGGCTGATTCACAAGACACCACAGGACAACACCAAACAGCACAAGACAGCACGAACCACGTCGCCGAGGGCGACCGAAGAAGGAGAGCAGGCACCATGACGGAGCTGACGATCCGGCCGGATGAGATCCGGAGCGCGATCGAGCGGAACGTCCAGTCGTACTCGCCCACCACGGCCCGCGAGGAAGTTGGCCGAGTGATCGAGACGGGTGACGGCATCGCTCGCGTCGAGGGTTTGCATTCGGCGATGACCAATGAGCTCCTCGAGTTCGAGGGCGGCCTGCTCGGCGTAGCCCTCAACCTCGATGTGCGTGAGATCGGCGTCGTCCTCCTCGGTGATGGCTCGCGGATCGAGGAGGGTCAGCCGGTGCGTCGCACGGGCGAGGTTCTCTCCGTGCCGGTCGGCGACGCCTACCTCGGCCGCGTTGTCGATCCCCTGGGCAATCCCATCGACGGCAAGGGCCCGATCGCTGCGGAGACTCGTCGCGCACTCGAGGTCCAGGCGCCGTCAGTGGTCGAGCGCCAGCCCGTCAAGGAGCCGATGCAGACCGGCATCAAGGCCATTGACGCCATGACCGCCATCGGCCGTGGTCAGCGCCAGCTCATCATCGGCGATCGCCAGACCGGCAAGACCGCGGTGTGCCTCGACACGATCATCAATCAGCGCACCAACTGGGAGTCGGGCGATCCGACCAAGCAGGTGCGCTGCATCTACGTCGCCATCGGACAGAAGGGCTCGACGATCGCGTCCGTCAAGGGGGCGCTGGAGGAGTACGGCGCGATGGATTACACCACCATCGTCGCAGCTCCGGCCTCTGATCCCGCTGGCTTCAAGTACCTCGCCCCCTACACCGGTTCGGCCATCGGCCAGCACTGGATGTACCAGGGCAAGCACGTCCTCATCGTCTTCGACGACCTGTCGAAGCAGGCCGAGGCGTACCGCGCCGTATCTCTCCTGCTGCGCCGCCCGCCGGGCCGCGAGGCGTACCCCGGTGACGTCTTCTACCTGCACTCCCGCCTGCTCGAGCGCTGCGCCAAGCTCAGCAACGAGATGGGTGGCGGCTCGATGACGGGTCTGCCCATCATCGAGACGAAGGCCAATGACGTGTCGGCGTACATCCCGACCAACGTCATCTCGATCACCGACGGTCAGTGCTTCCTCGAGTCCGACCTCTTCAACTCGGGTGTCCGCCCCGCCATCAACGTCGGCATCTCGGTGTCGCGCGTCGGCGGCTCGGCCCAGCCCAAGGCCATGAAGAAGGTGGCAGGCAGCCTGCGACTCAACCTCGCGCAGTTCCGCGAGCTCGAGGCCTTCGCTGCCTTCGGTTCGGATCTCGACTCCGCCTCCAAGGCCCAGCTCGCCCGTGGCACGCGCCTGGTCGAGCTGCTCAAGCAGCCGCAGTACCAGCCTCAGGCCATGGAGCGCGAGGTCGTGTCGGTGTGGTCGGGCACCTCCGGCCAGCTCGATGACGTCCCGGTCGAGGACATCCGCCGTTTCGACGCCGAGTTCCTCGACTACATCCAGCGCGAGCAGCCGGGCATCCTCGAGACGATCCGGCAGACATCCGATCTGTCCGACGACACGATCACCACGCTCACGTCGTCCATCAACGCCTTCAAGCGCCAGTTCACGACGCACACGGGCGAGATGCTCATCAAGGATGAGCCTGTGCCGGCTCTTTCCGAGGATGACATCGACCCGACGCAGATCACGCGGACGCGACGGGCATAGGCGCAGGTCGAGGAGATACGTCATGGGTGCGCAGCTGAGGGTCTTCCGCCGACGGATCAAGTCCGTCCAGGCGACGAAGAAGATCACCAAAGCCATGGAGCTGATCGCGTCGTCGCGCATCGTCAAGGCGCAGCAGCGCCTCGATGCGTCGACGCCGTACCTCATCCAGCTCACCCAGGCGGTTTCCGCGGCAGCGAGCCACGCCAGCGACATCGGCAATCACCCGTTGGTGCGCGCACCCGAGGTGCGCGACCGCGCGGCGGTCCTCGTCGTCACAGCGGATCGCGGTCTCGCAGGGGCCTACTCCGCCAATGCGATCCGCGAGGCGGCTGGGCTCACGCGCCTGCTCAATGAGCAGGGCCTCGATGTCACCCCGTTTGTCGTCGGACGCAAGGGCGTGGCGTGGTACCGCTTCCGTGGGATCACGATGGGCGGCCAGTACACCGGCTTCACCGATCAGCCGACCTACGCCGATGCGCGTGCGATCGGCGACGACCTCCTGCAGGCCTTCCTCACGCCGGAGTCTGAGGGGGGAATCGACGAAATCCACGTCGTCTACACCCACTTCGTCAACATGGCGGTCCAGCAGGTGCGCGTGCGACGCA
>CAJBMR010000380.1 GCA_903954205.1 uncultured bacterium
CCGCGCGTGCAGATGGAGCGCGAGCGCATCGTTCTCGGCGGTGATCTGCCGAGCCCGCTCAATCCGCCCTCGGGATGCGTCTTCCACACGCGGTGCTTCATCGCCCAGGAGCGCTGCCGCACCGAGAAGCCGGAGCTTCGCGAGTTCGCGCCCGGCCACACCGTGGCCTGCCACTTCCCCATCACCGAGCCACTGAGCGGTGGGATCATCCACGGCCCCGACTCCGGTCTGGTCGCGCCCGATGAGGGCGAGCCCGGCTACTTCAGCGAGACCATCACCGACCTCGGAGGCGTCGGCACGACCCGCCTGGACTCGGCGAATCCGGGAGAGGGCATCTAGCCACCGCGAGTGTCGAGTAGCGCGGCGGAAATCGGCCGAATCCGCGCCGCTACTCGACACTCGCGGGACGCAGTGCGTCGGCGAAGAAGTCGACCTCGGCGCGGAGCAGGTTCTCAGCCACGACCTCCTGAGGCGTCATGTGCGTCACCCCGCTGAGTGGTAGCACTGCATGCGGGCGCCCTGCCGCGAGCAGCTCGGATGACAGTCGCAGGGTATGGGCCACGACCACGTTGTCGTCGGCAAGGCCGTGGATGATGAGCAGCGGGCGCGTGAGCCCTGCAGCCAGCGGCAGGAGCGACGATCGGTCGTAACTCTCGGGCTCCTCCTGCGGTAGCCCCAGGTAGCGCTCGGTGTAGCCGGTGTCGTAGAGACGCCACTCGGTCACGGGCGCACCGGCGACGGCCGCATGGAAGACGTCTGGGCGTCGCAGCACGGCGAGGGCGGCGAGGTATCCGCCGAAGGACCAGCCACGGATGCCCACTCGAGTGGAGTCGACATCGTCGGGGTACGCCGCTGCCACGGCCTCGAGGGCAGCCACCTGGTCCTCGAGCGCAGGCGTCGCGAGGTCGCCGCGCACCGCGCGATCCCACGCGGGTCCTCGGCCCGGCGTACCGCGGCCATCGGCCACGACGACGACGTAGCCCTGGTCGGCAAGCCACTGATCGGTGCCGTACGTGAGGCCCGCTGCGACCACGAGGCGTGCATGCGGGCCGCCGTACGGCGACATGATGACGGGAAGTCGGGCGGAACCGGCCACGTGATCGGAGGGGAAGAGGACAGCGATGTCGAGGTCGCGCTCGCCTCCGCGCATGAGGTGGACCTTCGGTGAGATCACCGGGGTCTCGGCGAGGGACGCAATTTCGGCCAGGCGCTCATCGCCGCGCCACACCTCGACCGTCGTTGCCGTGGAGTCCAGGCGGGTGGTTGACGTGATCGTGATGTTGCCTGTCCTCCGACCATGGACCATGGCATCGCGGACCGGGCGCACCGGTGTCACCGTGGCGTCGTAGGTGAAGTCGGCAAGTCCTGGGACCACTCCGACGCGGTGCAGTCCCGTGGTCACCGGATCGGTCCCCGCGAGGATGAGAATGTCCTCCGCGCCGACGTCGATCACCGCCTCGACCTGAAGTCCCGCGGGCGACACAGCGACGTCGCTGACCACGAGCCGGTAGGAATCACTCCCCCGATCGGCGACGATCTCGACGAGCGCGCCGTCGGGCGTGCGCGTCGGCACTCCAGGCATGAGCTCCACCCACTCGGGATCAACGCGCTCGCGGAGGACGCTCGTGGCGCCCGTGGACGTGTCGATGTCGAGGATGAGCTGACGGCGCTGATTGCGCGAGAGAAGCGTGATGAGTGGTGCGCTGGCTTCGGGTACGGCGACGCGAGCGAGGTAGGGGAAGGCGTCGTGATCCCAGGCCACCTCCTGTTGCGCGCCGTCCAGCCCGACGAGCCACAGCGAGACGTCAGCGTTGGCCGTGCCCGCCGCCGGATAGCGGTGCTCGCGCGGGGGCAGCTCGGGCTGGGAGGGGTCGGCAATCCACCAGTGAGCGACGGGGGAGTCGTCGCATCGCTCCACGAGGAGGCCGGAGCCATCCGCGAGCCACCAGTAGCCGCGCACGCGATCGAGTTCCTCTGCCGCGATGAAGTCCGGCAGACCCCAGCTGACGTCGTCGGCGTCGGGTGCGCACAGCAGCTGCGGCTCGCCCCCGTTGGTACCCACGACGTAGAGCCCGCGGTTGCAGACGTAGGCAGCGCGCTGGCCCGTGGGGTCCACGCGCGGATCGATGACCGGGCCGGGCGCGGTCAGAGCTCGTGCCGTGCCAGGCGCGGAGATGTCCACGACGTAGGGCGTCCCCGAGAGTGCGAAGACAGCGACGCGTCCATCGTGGTCGAGCGAATACTCCGTGATGCCCGCGTTGACCTCGCGGAGTCGCTCGCGGCGTGCACGCTCCTCGTCGGGGAGGGACTCTGCGTCGTCAAGCAAATCGCGGGGGTCGACGATGCATGTCTCGGCGCCCGTCGTCAGGTCGAGCGACCACAGGCATGTCGTGGCATCGGATCCGCCACGCGAGCGCAAGAAGGTGACCTGTCGGCCATCGTCTGCCACCGCGAATCCGCGCGGTGCGCCGAGGCGGAATCCCCGGGTGCGGGCGCGCTGGCGTGGATAGGACTCGTCACTCGCAGAGGGGGTCACGGGCCTATCGTGCCGCTCGCCCCCGGCGGAGGGGCAGCAAGGGCGCATTACGCTTGCCCACCATGACCGACCGGCGGATCCTGCTCGTCCATGCCCATCCCGACGACGAGACCATCGGCACGGGCGCGACCATGGCCGCCTACGTCGACGCGGGGGTCGGCGTCACGCTCGTCACCTGCACCCTGGGTGAGGAGGGCGAGGTGCTGGTCCCCGGGCTGGAGCACCTGGCATCCGGCCAGGAGGACCGCCTCGGCGACCATCGCTACGGCGAACTCACCGAGGCCATGCGCATCCTCGGCGTCGAGGACTGGCGACTCCTCGGCGGTCGCGGCCGCTATCGCGACTCCGGGATGGTGGGCACCCCGCCCAACGAGAGGGCCGAGGCGTTCTGGCGCAGTGACCTGCTCGATGCGGCGACGCACCTCGTCGCCGTCATCCGCGAGGTGCGCCCCCAGGTCCTCGTGACCTATGACGATTTCGGCGGCTACGGCCACCCCGATCACATCCAGGCCCACCGCGTGGCGATGTATGCACTCACCCTTGCGGCTGCCGCGACGTTCCGCCCGGACCTCGGGCCCGCATGGAACGTGGCGAAGGTCTACTGGACGGCCTTCCCGCGCAGCATCGTTCGAGAAGGAATTGAGCGCCTGCGCGCCGCGGGCGAGACGACGGGCTTCGCGGAGATGGACCCCGATGATCTCCCCTTCGTCATCGACGATGCCCTTGTGACGACAGCGGTGCGGTCACCTGCTCTGCTTGACCGCAAGCTCGACGCGCTGCGCGCGCACGCGACCCAGGTCACGGTGGACGGAGGGTTCTTCGCGCTGGCGGACAACGTCGGAGCGGAAGCCTTCGGCACGGAGTACTTCCGCCTGGTGCACGGCACCCCCGCGGGGCCATTCGATGAGTCGGGGCGCGAGACCGACCTCTTCGCAGGCATCTGATCGCGTGCGTGTCCTCGCCTACTTCGGCTGCCTCCTCGTCGGCCTGGCGATCGGCATCGCCGGCGCCTTCCTGCAGGGAGCGCGATTCTTCGTAGGTGGCGTCACGCTTCCCTGGGGGCTCGTCGTAGCGCTGGTTGCCCTGCTCGTCCTGGTGCGTGCCGGAATCGAACTCACGCGCAGCCGCTGGGGGGGATGGATCGTGCTCCTCGCGTGGATCGCGGCCACCGTGGCCTTCGCTGCCGAGCTGCCCTCGGGCGATCTCGTCATCTCCGCGGGAGGGCGTCAGATGGCCTACCTCCTGGGCGGGGTCATCATCGGGGCCGCCGCCGCGACGGTGCCCCCCATAGATCGCCTACGCCGCCCCGAGGGTGTGACGCCACCGCTCCCGTGATGTGACCCCCGACACGGGTGCCGCTGCGTGAGGCGTTCGGGAGCATCGTGTGCTTACGATGTAAAGGCGCCTCGCAAGCCCGGGCGCATTTCCTCGATGAGCGGCGTCCCATGGCGCCACGTGAGCGGAGAGCAGCAGGTGTCGGCAGACGAGCAGACCCCGGCCCCCGGCCCCGCGTCGGCGCGCCTCACGCTGCTCGTGGTCCTGGGCACGGTGGCCGGCGCCCTTGCCTTCTACCTCGGCATGGTGCTCGGTTCGTCGAGCGATATCCCGGCCAACACCACGGTGCTCGGCGTACAGATCGGCGGGATGACGCGGGCCGAGGCGGTCGCCACGCTCGAGGAGACGCTCACTCCGCTCTCCCAGGAGCCGATCGGCATCGCTGCATTCGATACATCCGAGGAGCTCTATCCCTCCGACGCCGGCATGTCCTTCGACCCGATCGCGACCGTCGATGCCGCAGAGGGCCGCCTGCTCAACCCGTACTCCCTGGTCATGCGACTCTTCGGCTCGCGCGAGGTCGACCCCGTGGTCGTCATCGACGACGCCGAGCTCACCGACCGACTCGATGCCTTCGCGGATCTCATCCGCACCGGCTCGGTGGAGCCGACGGTCCACTACGAGGAGATGACTCCGGTCCTCAACCCGGCCGAGGACGGTCGCGATATCGACATCCCTGCCGCGGTCACCTCGATCGCATCCGCCTACCTCGTGACGTCCGGTCCCGTCGAACTTCCCGAGGTCATCCTGGAGCCCGCGGTCTCCAATGAGGAGGCCGAGGAGTTCGTCGCCGGGCCGGCCACCATCGCAGTGTCGGCACCGGTGACCATCGAAGTAGAGGACATCGCTCCGCAGGTGCCGCCGGAGGCGATCGCCGATGCGACCCACTACCTCGTCGAGGGCGATGCTCTGGCCCCGCAGGTCGACGGTGCGCTGCTCCACGAGTGGATCGCCCCTGAACTCAAGCCTGTCGAAGAGCCCGGCAACAACGCGACCTTCGAGATCGACTCCAACAATGTGCCCGTGGTCGTGCCGTCGCGGGTCGGCCGCGGCGTGAGTGACGAGGTGCTCGCGGCGGCCGTGTCCAATGCGATGTTCGCCGAGGGTGACGAGCGTGTCGCCCCGGCGCCCGTCACCGTGCGCGACCCGGTGCTCACGACCGAGGCCGCGGCGCAGCTCGGCGTCATCGAGGAGATCTCGAGTTTCACGCAGCAGGTCACCTATGTCGACTACATGGCTCACAACCTCGCCCTGGCGTCGGAATACATCAACGGCACCCTCCTACTGCCGGGCGATGTCTTCTCGATGAACAAGACCACGGAGAACAGGGACCCCGAGAACGGCTACATGGAGGGCTGGGTCATCGGCCCGGGCGGGATCTTCGAGAAGGCCCTGGGCGGCGGACTGTCCGCTGCGACGACCACGATGTGGTCGGCCGCTTTTTACGCAGGACTCGAACCCGTGGAAGTCCAGGCGCACTCGATCTACATCTCGCGCTACGTGCCGGGCCTGGAAGCGACCATCGCGTGGGACGGCTTCGACATGAAGTTCCGCAATAACACGCCGTACGGCGTCTTCATCACGGCGACGTCCGATGAGACGTCGATGACGGTGCGGATGTACAGCACCAGGATTTACACGAAGATCGATGCCGAGGTGGGCGAGCGCTACGGGGTGACCGCCAACCGCAAGATCTACAACGAGTCCGCCTCGTGCTCAGCGCAGACCGGAGGTCCTGGCTTCACCATCGACGTCGACCGCGTGTTCTACGAGGGCGACGAAGAAGTCGAGCGCGAGACCTTCACCACCACCTACGTGCCGGCCCCGCAGGTCGTGTGCGGTGCGAAGCCCGACAAGGACAAGAACAAGAACGACGAGGGCGGGGATCCCTCGCCGTCACCATCGGTCGAGCCGACCCCTGAGCCCTCGGCGGAGACGGCGGAGGGAGCCTCCACGAGGACTCTCGGTCCCATCCGCGGGACGTCGGCACCCTCGCTTTCACGAGCGAGCGATACGGTGTGGTCGGCGCCGGTCAGCCGACCGGCCCGAGGCGAGCGGCGCGCCGGCGTCGCCTGAGCTCGAAAGGCCGTGAGGTGACCTACGTCATCACCCTTGCCTGCGTGGACGTCAAGGACAAGTCCTGCATCGAGGAGTGCCCCGTCGATTGCATTTACGAGGGCGATCGCATGCTCTACATCCAGCCCGACGAGTGCGTCGACTGCGGTGCGTGCGAGCCGGTCTGCCCGGTCGAGGCCATCTACTACGAGGACGACGTCCCCGAGGAGTGGTCGGACTACACCGCAGCCAACGCCGAATTCTTCGTCGACCTGGGTTCGCCCGGTGGTGCTGCCAAGCTCGGTCCGCAGGAGTTCGACGCTCCACTTCTCGCCGCCGTGCCGCGCAAGGAGTCGGAGAGCTGAGCAAGACCGACACGGGCCTGCTGGCGCTGCCTGACTTCCCCTGGGATCGGCTCGCGCCACTGGCGGCCCGAGTGCGCGAGCACGTGCAGCCAGCTGATCTCTCCATCGGCAGCCCGATCGATCCGACACCGACGTTCGTGCGTGAAGCGCTCGCCAATGCGGCGGATTCGCCGGGCTATCCCACCGTCGCCGGGGCGCCCGCGACCAACTCCGCTTTCGGCGCGTGGCTGACGCGACGAGCCGGGGTCAGCGCCGAGGGCCTTGGGGTCATCCCCTCGATCGGTTCCAAGGAGCTGGTCGCCCTCCTTCCCATGCTGCTCGGACTAGGTGCTGGCGACCGAGTCGTCGTACCCGAGGTGGCGTACCCGACGTACGTCGTCGGTGCACTCGTGGCCGGCTGCGAAGTGGTTGCCTCCGATGATCCGGCGGCCGCTCGCGGCGCGAAGCTCGTGTGGATCAACACGCCGGGCAACCCCACGGGGCGCGTGATGTCAGCGGCGCAGCTACGTGCGGCAATTGAGGCCGCTCGTGAGCACGGTGCGCTGGTCGCATCCGACGAGTGCTACCTGGAGTTCGGATGGGATGCGCGGCCGGTGTCGGCGCTCGCCGCGGAGGTCACCGGTGATGACCAGACCGGCGTACTCGCGCTGCACTCCCTGTCGAAGCGTTCCAACATGGCCGGCTACCGCTACGGCGCGCTGGCGGGGGATCCCCATGTGGTCGCGCGCCTACTCGAGATCCGCAAGCACCTCGGGCTCATGACCCCGCTGCCCGTGCAGAGGGCGGCCGAAGCGGCCTGGGCGGACGATGCTCACGTCGAAGAGCAGCGCGAGCGATACCTGCGCCGCCGTGAGGTCCTGCGCCCGGCCCTGGAGGCCGCGGGCTTCCGGATCGACCACAGCGAGGCGGGGCTCTACCTCTGGGCGACCCGCGACGAGGACTGCTGGTCGACCGCCGCGGCACTCGCCGATCTGGGCATCCTGGTGGCGCCCGGCGACTTCTACGGCGAGCGGGGGGCCCGCCACGTGCGCCTCGCCCTGACGGCGCCCGACGACGTGATCGCGGGCGCGGCCGCTCGCCTGCGGGCCTGACCTACCCGCGAGTTCGACGCGTCCCGCTGCGGGATACGGTGGGGCCGCTAACAGCGCGAAGAAGGGCCCCCACGAAGGGCCCACTGGCACGGGAGGTCCTGCGTGTCTGACGTGGTCCTGCACTATCCGGGCGGAGAGCTTCCCCTGGAGCGGGTGCCGTCGACTATCGGCGAATCCGGGCTCGACATCAGCCAACTCCTCGCGACCACGGGCGACGTCACGCTCGATCATGGTTTCGTCAATACGGCCGCATGCTCCTCGGCCATCACGTACATCGACGGCGACAAGGGAATCCTGCGCTACCGCGGGTACCCAATCGAGCAGCTCGCTGAGTACTCGTCCTACCTCGAGGTCGCCTACCTGCTCATCTATGGCTATCTGCCCACGGTAGACGAGCTGGGCGATTTCAAGCTGCGGATCAAGCGGCACACGATGCTGCACGAGGAGTTGCGGCTCTTCTTCGATGGCTTCCCTCGCGACGCACATCCCATGCCCGTGCTCTCCTCCGCGGTGTCCGCGCTGTCCACCTTCTACCAGGACTCGCTGGATCCCTTCGACCCCGAGCAGGTCGAAATCAGCACCGTGCGCCTGCTCGCCAAACTTCCGACCCTGGCGGCGTACGCCTACAAGAAGTCCGTGGGTCAGCCCTTCATCTACCCGGATAACTCCCTCGGTTTCATCGACAACTTCCTGCGCATGACCTTCGCGGTCCCCGCCGAGGAGTACGTCGTCGATCCGGTGGTGTCCAAGACCCTCAACATGCTGCTGCTGCTCCACGCGGACCACGAGCAGAACTGCTCGACCTCGACGGTGCGGCTCGTCGGTTCGTCGCACGCGAATCTCTTCGCATCCGTCTCGGCCGGCATCAACGCCCTCTTCGGGCCCCTGCATGGGGGCGCCAATCAGGCGGTGCTGGAGATGCTGGAGTCGATCCACGCCTCGGGTGGTGGGGTCAACACCTTCATCCGCCAGGTGAAGGACCGTCAGGACGGCGTCAAGCTCATGGGCTTCGGCCACCGCGTCTACAAGAACTACGATCCGCGCGCGGCCATCGTCAAGAAGGCGGCGTACGACGTCTTCGCCGCCCTCGACGTTAAGGACCCGCTCCTCGATATCGCCTTGCGACTCGAGGAGGTCGCGCTCGCGGACGATTTCTTCGTTTCCCGCAAGCTCTATCCCAACGTCGACTTCTACACGGGCCTGATCTACAAGGCCATGGGCTTCCCCACGCGCATGTTCACGGTGCTCTTCGCGCTCGGGCGCCTGCCCGGGTGGATTGCGCAGTGGCGCGAGATGATCAACGACCCGCAGACCAAGATCGGTCGCCCGCGTCAGATTTACGTCGGCGACCCGCTGCGTGACTACGTCCCGATCGACGACCGCTCCGCCTGAGGTCCGCTAGCTTGAACTCCGCCCGTAACCGACGCTAACGGAGCTCTTAACGTCGTTAACGGGCGGAGGTCAGGCGGCGCGGCGACCTAGGGCGTTGCGCCAGCGATCAAGCAGGAGTTGGGGGCGGTGCTCCGCCTCCGCGAATGTCCAGCGGACGACGGGGATTCCGCCACGCTCAATGTCCTCCTGACGCAACTTCTCCTTCCACAGCGTGTCCCCGGATCTGTATTTCACGGCCCCATCGGCCTCTCCGGCGACGCCGTCGATGAGCACATCAACACGGTAGGAGCGTCCGCTGGCGCCTCGCACCCACGCCTGCGGTGTCATGTCTCCTAGCCGCCAGCCCGTGAAGCGCCCCCAGGAGATTGCCTCCAGGTATGTCTCCGGTCGGGGATCGGCACTGTCGCACCATTGCTGTCGGCGTGCTGAATTGATCAGCATGCGACGCATCATCTGCCCCAGTTCCGCTCGCAAGTCGGCGTCCGTAAGGGCGCTTGTGAGGTCGCCGGGGTCCATACGCTCGTCGCCCGCAAGCAACCACTCGGCATGCCGGCGCTGAGCAAGGCCAAAGAGTCCCACGGCCTGATGTCGAGGCAGGTCTCGGCAAATGTCGCGCGCGGTGGCCAGGGGCGAGGTCACGATCCGACCCCGGAAGGTGACGACGTCGTCGACTCCTCCTTCGCGGATCCGCACTCCATGGCGAGTGCCCAGGTGCACGGTCGATCCGCGCGGTACGCGGATGGTCGGCAGGGTGAGAGAACGATGTGGCAGGTGCCAGGCAGCGGCTGCGGTCTCGTCGCCCACGGCTGCCGCGACGTTGCGGTCGCGGAAGTCCCTGACCAAGTGGCTGGCTACCTCCAGTTGTCTCGGGCCGGGGTCAGCCGTGTGCGCCTCGCGAGCCGTGTGGGCATCGCGAGCCGTGTGCGCCTCGCCAGCCGTGTGCGCCTCGCCGACGCAGTAGAGGCCGCGCCGCAACCGCAGCACGAATCCTGCTTCCGTGGCGAGACCAAGTCGTCGCGCTGAGACCCCTGCCTTCTCCGCCTCATCCGACGTGAACACCGATCCGCCGAAGTGGTCGCGCAGGGCCGCGGCTGTCTCGGATGTCCCGCGGCGCCGGTGCATCGAATCACGATGTCGCTGACGGCTCCTCCACGCCAGCGCCATGTTGCTCCCTGTGGACAAGCCCGCATGCAGGTAATCCGCCCGTAAACGACGCTAACGGAGCTGTTGCCGTAGGTAACGGGCGGAACCCGGGTGGCGCGTCATTCGGTGGCGCGTCATTCGGTGGCGTGCAGGGCAGCGTTGAGGCCGCCCCAGGTGCCGGTGCGGGGGAGTGCCTCAAGCGCACCCGTCACCGAATTGCGACGGAAGAGCATCCCGGTGACGCCGGACAGCTCCCGTGCCTTGACGACCTCGCCGTCGGGCAGGGTGACGCGCCCGCCGCCGGTGACGTAGGTGCCCGCCTCGACGATGCAGTTGTCGCCGAGGCTGATGCCGATTCCGGCGTTGGCGCCGATGAGGCATCCGCGGCCGACGCTGATGACCTCCTGGCCGCCTCCGGAAAGCGTGCCCATGATCGAGGCCCCACCACCAATGTCTGAGCCGTCCCCGACGACGACGCCAGCGGAGATGCGTCCCTCGACCATCGACGTCCCGAGTGTGCCCGCGTTGAAGTTGACGAAGCCCTCGTGCATCACGACGGTGCCCTCCGCAAGGTGGGCGCCGAGGCGCACGCGGTCGGCGTCGGCGATACGCACCCCTGACGGGACGACGTAGTCGATCATCCTCGGGAATCGGTCGACCCCCAGGACGACGAGATGCTCTCCGTGGGTACGCGCTCGAAGCCGCGCGGCGGAGAGTTCGTCAAGGGAGACGGGGCCGCGCGTGGTCCACGCGACATTGGGCAGTATCCCGAAGATCCCATCGAGATTGATCGTGCGCGGCTGCACCAGGCGGTGGGAGAGCAGGTGCAGGCGCAGGTAGGCATCGGCGACATCGACGGGAGGCGCCTGCAGGTCCGCGATGACGGTCCGGACCGGTCGGATCTCGACGCCGCGGACGTCGTCGTTGCGCGTGGCCGCGTCGAGCCCGGGGACGGGGGGAGCGTCGTCGCCCAGGGCGGGCTGGGGGTACCAGACGTCGAGGGTCGCGCCCGCGCTGAACGTCGCGAGGCCGATCCCGGCTGCCGAAGTCGTCATGGTGGGACGGTATCGGACGGCCAGGATCGGCCTCGAAGGATCGCGCTACTACTTCTTGACAGCCTCGACGTCCATCTCGAGCTTGATGGTGTCGCTGACGAGTACGCCGCCGGTCTCCAGGGCGACGTTCCATACGAGACCGAACTCCTTGCGGCTGATCTCTGCCTTGCCCTCGAAGCCGATACGCGTGCCGCCCCAGGGGTCCTGGCTGGTGCCGAGAAGCTCAAACTTCACGTCGACGGACTTGGTCACCCCGTGGATCGTGAGGTCCCCGGTCACGATGAACTCGTCATCGTCCTTCTGGGTGACAGCCTTGCTCGTGAAGCTGAGGGTGGGGAACTGGTCTACGTCGAGGAAGTCAGCGGACTTCACGTGTGCGTCGCGGTCGGCATTATTGGTGCTGAAGCTCGAGGCCACGATGGTGAGCGAGGCCGAGGACTTGGCTGGGTCGGCGCCGTCGAGAGTGAGGGTGCCGGTGAAGTCGGAGAAGACACCGCGCACCTTGGCCACCATCGCGTGACGGGAGACGAAACCGATGGTTGAGTGAGTGGGATCGATCTCCCAGGTGCCGGTCGTGGCGGCGAGGTCGGTGCTCATGTCGGTCCTCCAGGGACGGTCGGGCCGGCGGACCGGCGATGTAGTTGAGAATTCAACCAGATGGCCGGCCTGCCGATGAACCGACCCCGGCTCGCCGGGCCCAGGCGCGGCCGGCGCACCCGCCCAAGCGGGGGATTGGCCCTGGCCACGCAGCGCCTCCTGCCGCGTATCGCGTCTGTCATCCTTTGGCCGTGGATTACGCCGAGTACGCGACTAGCACACCCGTCTCGGTGCAATTGGCGCTTGCTATCGCTGTCACCGCAGGCATCAGCGTGCTTCTCGTCTGGGTC
>CAJBMR010000381.1 GCA_903954205.1 uncultured bacterium
CCGTCGCACACGCCCGCATCAAGTCGATCGACACGAGTGCCGCCTGGGAGGTTCCCGGCGTACGTCTCGTCATGACGGGGGAGACCCTCGCCGCCCGCAACCTCGCCTGGATGCCGACGCTGTCCTACGACACCCAGGCGGTCATGGCCACCGACAAGGTGCGGTTCCAGGGCCAGGAGGTCGCCGCGGTGATCGCGGACGACCCCTACATCGCCAAGGACGCCGCCAGCCGCATCGTGGTGGAGTACGAGCAGTTGCCGCCCATCGTCAATCCCGTGCAGGCCGCTTCCTCGGACGCGCCGCTCATCCGCGACGACAAGGTCAACCAGACCTCCAACAAGATCTTCGACTGGGAGATCGGTGACAAGGAGGCCACGGATCGCGCCTTCGCCGAGGCCGACGTCGTCTCGACGATCGACCTGCACTACCCCAGGTCGCACCCGTCTCCGCTCGAGACCTGCGGCTCAATTGCCGACTACGACCGCGCCACGGGCAAGCTCACGGTCTACATGACGACGCAGGCCCCTCACATCATCCGTGCGGCGGTCGCGATGGTGGCCGAGCTCCCCGAGCAGATGATCCGGATCGTCTCGCCCGATCTGGGTGGCGGCTTCGGCAACAAGGTGCCCGTCTACCCCGGCTATGTGATCGCGATTCTGGCGTCCATCCTCACCGAGCACCCGGTCAAGTGGGTCGAGGATCGCTCCAGCAACCTCATCTCCACGGGCTTCGGGCGCGATGTCTACCTGCAGGGCCAGCTCGCCCTGCGCAAGGACGGCAAGATTCTCGGCATGCGCATGCACACGATCTCCGATCACGGCGCCTTCTTCGCCGATGCGCAGCCCACGAAGTTCAAGATCGGCCTGATGCACTCGACGTTCGCTGCCTACGACGTCCCTGCGGCGCACCTCACGAGTGAGGGCTGGTACACCAACAAGGCCCCGGGCGGCGTCGCCTACCGGTGCTCCTTCCGGGTAACCGAGGCGATGTTCTTCCAAGAGCGCATGATCCATGCAGCGGCCAACGACCTCGGCATGGACCAGGGGGAGTTCCGGCGCGTCAACCTCGTGAAGGACGACCAGTTCCCCTATCGCACGGCATTCGGCTTCCTCACCGACTCCGGCCAGTACGGCAAGTGCCTCGACATCGCTCTCGAGGCGATCGGCTACTCCACCTTCAAGGAGGAGCAGGAGGAGGCCCGCAAGCGTGGCAAGCTCCTCGGCATCGGAATCTCGACGATGACCGAGCCTCTGGGCGCCGGCAACAGCCGCGAGTACGACATCATCGGCATCAAGATGTTCGACTCCGCCGAGTTGCGGGTGCACATGACCGGCAAGGCCATCCTGCGCACAGGAGCCAAGTCGCAGGGTCAGGGGCACGAGACGACCTGGGCGCAGATCGTGGCCCATGAGCTCGGCATCCCCGCGGAGGACATCACCGTGGAGGAAGGCGACACCGATACGGCGCCGTTCGGCATGGGCACCTACGCTTCGCGCTCGACGCCCGTCGCCGGTGCCGCAGTCGCGATGGTGTCGCGCAAGATCCGCGCCAAGGCACGCAAGATCGCCGCACACCTCCTCGAGGTTTCCGAGGAGGACATCGAGTGGGAGCTCGGGCGCTTCTACGTCCGTGGCAACCAGGACCGTGGTGTCACCATCCAGGACTGCGCCCTCGCGGCGTACAGCAACGTGCCTGATGGTCTGGAGCCCGGCCTCGAGAACAACGCCTACTACGACCCGCCCAACCTCACGTGGCCTTTCGCCGCCTACGTGTGCAAGGTCGAGGTCGATCCCGAGACCGGCGTGTGGGATGTCTTGAAGTTCGTGGCCGTCGACGACTGCGGGGTACGCATCAACCCGATGATCGTCGAGGGTCAGATCATGGGCGGCCTCACCGAGGCCTACGCCATGGCGAGCATGCAGTACATCACCTTCGACGAGGAGGGTAACTGCATCGGCTCCAACTTCATGGACTACCTGCTCCCCACCTCCTGGGAGACCCCGGGCTATGAGCTCCA
>CAJBMR010000382.1 GCA_903954205.1 uncultured bacterium
AGTTTTGCTCGTCGTGCGCCTTGAGCTTGCTCGTGCGGCGGACCACCTTGCCGTAGAGCGGATGCTTGAAGCGGTCCTCGACAGCGACGACGACGGTCTTGTCCATCTTGTCGCTCACCACGAGACCCTCGCGGACCTTGCGTGCACTGCGTTCTGAGCTCACGTTCACCTTCTCGTCGGTCATGCCGCACCGCCCACGTGCTCGACGGGTGTGATGCCGAGCTCGCGCTCGCGCATCACGGTGTAGAGGCGCGCGATGTCCTTGCGCACCGCACGAAGTCGGCCGTGGTTCTCAAGCTGGCCCGTCGCGCCCTGGAAGCGGAGGTTGAACAGCTCCTCCTTGGACTCACGCAGACGCGTGACGAGCTCCTCGTCGGTCAGACCGCGGAACTCCTGGGGTGATGTGCCGGCAGCCATCAGACCTCCGCAATCTCGTCGCGACGCACGATGCGGCACTTCATGGGCAACTTGTGCATAGCCCTCGTCAGCGCCGCAATGGCAGTCTTCTCGTTGGGGTAGGACAGCTCGAACATCACGCGTCCGGGCTTGACGTTGGCCACCCACCACTCGGGCGAGCCCTTGCCGGAGCCCATGCGGGTCTCTGCGGGCTTCTTGGTGAGCGGACGGTCGGGGTAGATGTTGATCCACACCTTGCCGCCACGGCGGATGTGCCGCGTGATGGCAATACGAGCGGACTCGATCTGGCGGTTGGTGACATACGCCGGCTCGAGCGCCTGCAGCCCGTACGTGCCAAAGGTCACCTCGGTGCCGCCCTTGGCGGCGCCGGTGCGCTTCGGGTGGTGCTGCTTGCGGTGCTTGACCTTGCGGGGGATCAGCATGATCAGACCTCGCCCTCTGCCGGCGCGGGAGCCTCGGCGACAGCCACGGAGGCGGTCTCGAGAGCCTCGTCTTCGCGGCGGAGTCCACGGCGGGGACGCTCCGGGCGCTTGCCCAGGCGAGCAGCCGCAGCGACCGCCTCGCGCTCGGCGCGGCTCGTCGGCGCATCCCCCTTGTAGATCCAGACCTTGACGCCGATGCGACCGAAGGTGGTGCGCGCCTCATAGAAGCCGTAGTCGATGTCCGCGCGCAGGGTATGCAGGGGCACACGACCCTCGCGGTAGAACTCGGTGCGGCTCATCTCAGCGCCGCCGAGGCGGCCGGAGACCTGCACGCGGATGCCCTTGGCGCCCGCCTTCATTGTGCTCTGCATGCCCTTGCGCATGGCACGACGGAAGGACACACGACTCGAGAGCTGCTCCGCGATGCCCTGGGCGACAAGCTGGGCGTCCATCTCGGGGTTCTTGACCTCGAGGATGTTGAGCTGCACCTGCTTGCCCGTCAGCTTCTCGAGGTCTGTGCGGATGCGATCGGCCTCAGCACCACGGCGGCCGATGACAATCCCGGGGCGCGCAGTGTGGATGTCGACGCGGACGCGCTCGCGCGTGCGCTCGATCTCGACCTTGCTGATGCCGGCCCGCTCCATGCCCTTGGACAGCAGCTTGCGGATGGCCACGTCCTCTTCGACGTAGTCGCGGTAGCGCTGCCCGGGCTTCGCGCTGTCGGCGAACCACCGGGAGGTGAAGTCGGTCGTGATGCCGAGTCGGAAGCCGTGCGGGTTGACCTTCTGACCCATCTCAGCTCTCCTCTTCCGTGGCCGCAGCCTTCTTTGCGGGTGCCTTCTTGGCCGCCGCCTTCTTTGCCGGGGCCTTCTCTTCGGTGGCCTTTGGCTCGTCCGACGCCTTCGGCTTGGCAGTCGCCTTGGGCTTGTCAGCAGCCTTCTTCGCCGGCGCCTTGTCGGTTGCCTTGGGAGCCGCCTTAGGGGCTGCCTTGGCTGAGGTGGACTTCTTAGCCGGAGTCTTCACAGGGGCAGCAGCATCGAGAGTCTCGAGGACAACCGTGATGTGGCTGGTCCGCTTGCGGATCCGGAAGGCACGTCCCTGCGCACGCGGGCGGAATCGACGCATGGTCGGGCCCTCGTCGACGTACGCCTCAGCGACCACAAGGGATGCGGGGTCGAGGTTGTGGTTGTTGGTGGCGTTGGCAATGGCGCTGTCGAGCACCTTCCCCACCGGATCGCTCGCATCCTGCGGAGCGAAGCGCAGCACCGCCTGGGCGTCAGCCGCGGGCAGGCCTCGAATGAGGTCCACCACACGGCGCGCCTTCATGGGCGTGACACGGACAAACCGCGCCTGGGCCCTGGCTTCCATCGCTTTCCCCTTGCCTCTCGTGACTCTCGTGGTCTTCCTATGCCGGCGCCAGCGCTACTTGCGCTTGGCCTTCCGGTCTTCCTTGATGTGGCCCTTGAACGTGCGCGTGGGCGCAAACTCGCCGAGCTTGTGGCCGACCATGTTCTCCGTCACGAAGACGGGAACATGCTTGCGTCCGTCGTGCACGGCGATCGTGTGACCGAGCATGGCCGGCACGATCATCGAGCGTCGGGACCAGGTCTTGATGACCTGCTGGCTCTTGGCCTCGTTCTGGGCGTCCACCTTCTTGAGCAGGTGGTCGTCCACGAAGGGACCCTTCTTCAAGCTCCTGGGCACAGTCGTCTCCTAGCGCTTCTTGCCGGTCTTGCGTCGACGGACGATGAACTTGTCGCTCGGCTTCTTGGCCTTGCGGGTGCGACCCTCGGGCTTGCCCTTGGGGTTGACCGGGTGGCGACCACCGGAGGTCTTGCCCTCGCCACCGCCGTGCGGGTGGTCGACAGGGTTCATGGCCACACCGCGGACGGTGGGGCGACGACCCTTCCAGCGCATGCGCCCGGCCTTGCCCCAGTTGATGTTGGACTGCTCGGCGTTGCCCACCTCGCCGACCGTCGCGCGTGAGCGGAGGTCGACGTTGCGGATCTCACCGGAGGGCATGCGCAGCTGGGCGTAAGGCCCGTCCTTGGCGACGAGCTGCACGCTGGCGCCGGCCGAGCGAGCGATCTTGGCTCCACCACCGGGGCGAATCTCCACGGCGTGGATCACGGTGCCGACGGGGATGTTGCGCAGCGGGAGGTTGTTGCCGGGCTTGATGTCCGCTGACGGACCCGTCTCGACGGTGTCGCCCTGGTTGAGCTTGTTGGGCGCGAGGATGTAGCGCTTCTCCCCATCAGCGAAGTGGAGCAGCGCGATACGAGCCGTGCGGTTGGGGTCGTACTCGATGTGAGCGACCTTGGCGGGCACGCCGTCCTTGTCCGCACGACGGAAGTCGATGATGCGGTACGCACGCTTGTGGCCGCCACCCTGGTGACGCGTCGTGATGCGGCCCTGGTTGTTGCGGCCGCCCTTGTTGGGCAGCGGGCGGACGAGCGACTTCTCGGGCGTGGAGCGAGTGATCTCGACGAAGTCGGCCACGCTCGCGCCACGACGACCCGGCGTCGTCGGCTTGAACTTACGGATTCCCATGGTGTTCGTCCCTCGCCCTAGCTGACCGGTCCGCCGAAGATGTCGATGCGATCGCCCTGCGCCACGGACACGATGGCCCGCTTGGTGGCAGCGCGACGACCGAACCCGCGACGCGTGCGGATGCGCTTGCCCTCGCGGTTCATCGTGTTGACTGACGTCACTCGCACGCCGAACACCTGCTCGACCGCGATCTTGATCTGGGTCTTGTTGGCGTCGGGGGCGACGATGAAGGTGTACTTGTTTTCGTCGAGAAGCCCGTAGCTCTTCTCCGAGATGACCGGAGCGAGCAGGACGTCACGCGGATCGGCGATCCTCATGCCGACACCTCCGATTCAGTCGCGACAGCCTTGGCGCCACGGCCCTTGACGGGCCCGGCGACGAAGGTGTCGAAGGAGTCCTTCGTGAAGATCACGTCATCGGTCACGAGGACGTCGTAGGTGTTGAGCTGATCGGGGGCAACCACGCGCACGTTGGGCAGGTTGCGGACGCTCAGCCACGAGGCGACGTCGTCACGCTCGACGACAACGAGGAGGTTGGGGCGCTCGGTGACCTCGAGCAGGAAGGCCTGGGCGCTCTTGGTCGAGGGCTCGTCTCCCGCGACGAGGGACGACACCACGTGCACTCGACCCTCACGCGCGCGATCGGACAGGGCACCGCGCAGGGCAGCGGCCTTCATCTTCTTGGGTGTGCGCTGGTCGTAGGAGCGAGGCGACGGACCGTGGA
>CAJBMR010000383.1 GCA_903954205.1 uncultured bacterium
CCCTCTTCACCGCCTTGCGCGCGGTCTTCTCCGCCTTGCGCGCTTCCCACGCATCAAAAGCAGGCGTGCCCGGCTGGGGATTGTTGCGAATGACGTAGAACTGCTGGCCCATCGTCCAGAGGTTGGTGGTCATCCAGTAGATGAGGACACCGATCGGGAAGTTGATGCCGCCAATGGCGAAGACGAGCGGGAAGACGTAGAGGAGGATCTTCTGCTGCTTGACGAACGGATTGTCTGGCGCGGAGTTCTTGACGATGAGCTGGCGCTGGGTGAGGAATGTCGTCGCGGTCATCAGGATGATGAGCACGAAGGACAGGATGCGCGTGTTGAGTGGATTGAAGCCGTCTGCCGCGACCTCACTCGCTCCCATGAAGTAGCCGTAGAGCGGGGCGCCGAAGATCGATGCGTCGTGGGCCTGGGGCAGGAGGTTGGCGTACTGGTCCCAGGCGAAGACACCGGGTGCCGTGTAGTCCGGGTTGTCGGGGTTGTACATCGCGATGCCCTGAAGCACACGGAAGAGTGCGAAGAAGATGGGTGCCTGGAGCAGGATCGGAAGGCAGGAGGACAGGGGATTGGTGCCCGTCTCCTTGTAGATCTTCATCATCTCCTGCGACTGCTTCTCGCGGTCGCCGGCGTACTTCTTCTGGATCTCCTTGATGCGTGGCTGGATGATCTGCATGTTCCGCTGCGCCTTGATCTGCTTCACGAAGAGCGGGATCAGGAGGATGCGGATGACGACGACCAGGCCGACGATCGAGAAGGTCCAGGTCCAGCCGCTGGTGGACGGCATGCCGATAGCGGTGAGCACAGCGTGGAACTGGACCAGGATCCAGCTGACGCCGGTGCCGATCCAGTCAATGATGAACAAGAGCGCTCCCAGGACAGGCGGCACGTTGCCGCGAGGAGAGGGTATTAGGCGACTAAGTGGCCGGTGACCCGCGGGGTGCCGTCGGGGTGGATATCAGGGCGCCATGCGCCGCGCGTCGGCACCGGATCCAAGCCCCCGGGCGTGAAGGGGTTGCAGCGCAGCACCCGCCAGGCGGTGAGCACGGTTCCTTTGGCGGCCCCGTGGACCTGAAGTGCCTCGAAGCCGTACGCCGAGCAACTCGGGTGGTAGCGGCAGGTCGGAGGGAGGATCGGGGAGATCGTGTGCCGGTAGACCCAGATCAGGCCGAGAAGAAGCGAGCGGATCGGCCAGCCGATCCAGTAGGCCAGCAGGTGGATCCCCGTGCGTGATGACTCCGGTGACGAGTGTGCGGTTGTGGGTTGAATTTCGGGTGATTCGGGGTGCACAGGTGCACACTCGCGATGATCTGCGCTCTCCTGAGGCGCCAGGGGAGTGACGCGCTCGAGGGCGCGCTCGAGGTCCTCGCGCAATTGCGCGGAGGATGCCGTGGCCGCCTCGGGCATAGCCCGGACTACCACCTCACTGCCTCCAGGCAGCCGATCGAGGAGGGGTGGCATGAGTCCGCGGAGCCGGCGTACGACGCGATGGCGGGTGACTGAGTCCCCGACCGTCTTGCTCACCGCGAAGGCGGCGCGAGCCGGATCTGTCCCGCCATCGCCTACCTGCACATGCACGACAAGGGCGCCCCGGCGCGCGCGGCGGCCGTGACGAATCGTGCGGGAGATCTCCACTTGGGAGTGAAGTCGGTAGCGCGAGGGCAGCATCACGGCCCTCCAGGAGTCGAGGCCCTCAGGCGATCAGGCCGACAGGCGGGTGCGTCCCTTGCCGCGGCGCGCAGCGAGGATGGCGCGGCCGGCGCGGGTGCGCATGCGCGTGCGGAAGCCATGGGTGCGCGCCCGACGACGATTGTTGGGCTGGAAGGTGCGCTTCGACATGTCCTGGCTCCTGCTCGATCCGGTCACGGGAATCCCGTGAGCCTCATGAGGGTACCCGTGAGGCGCGAGGTGATCAAATCCGCCCTCATGATCGCGTGATCCACAGCCCGGAAAACCCTGCTCTTGAGTTATCCACAACCGGCGACTAGGGTCGGCCGCGCGTTCCACCCGGCAGGAAATGCTGCGTTGGCCCCCCGGCCCGCCGTGCTGACCTGACCAGCGTTCCACAATCTGTGGACAACTTGTGGGAAGAGTGGGGCGTGCGTGACGAAGGGAGACGCACGTGGACACCACTGCAGCAGAGCTCGCGGACCTGTGGGCCAAGGCGCTTGAGTCACTCGGTGACGGCACCCTCACCCCCCAGCAGCGGGCCTTCGTGTCTCTCACTCGCCCTCTCGGTCTCGTCGAGGACACCGCGCTGATCGCAGCTCCCAACGACTTCACCAAGGACGTCCTTGAGACGCGACTGCGTCCTGTCGTCACCGCTGCGCTCACTGCCCAGCTTGGCCGTGAGGTACGCCTGGCCGTCACCGTGGATCCCGGCATCGCCGCACCCCCCAGTGAGGACGAGATCGACGCGGTGGCCGACGCCACCTATCCGGTGGAGAGCGACACCCTTGATGGGGTAGTCGACCGACCCGGTATGGGGTCGCCCGGCCCGAGCGGTGACCGTGTCGCGGCACGCAGTGAAGACGGTCGCCTCAACGCGAAGTACACCTTCGACACCTTTGTCATCGGCTCATCCAATCGATTCGCGCACGCGGCAGCGGTCGCCGTCGCGGAGCAGCCCGCCAAGGCCTACAACCCACTTTTCGTCTATGGCGGATCAGGCCTCGGCAAGACGCATCTCCTCCACGCCATCGGCCACTACGCCCGCACGCTCTACAAGGGCACGCGCGTGCGCTACGTCAGCTCGGAGGAATTCACCAACGAGTTCATCAATTCGATCCGCGATGACAAGTCGTCAGCGTTCCAGCGGCGCTACCGCGACATCGACATCCTGCTCGTCGACGACATCCAGTTCCTGTCAGGAAAAGTGCAGACACAGGAGGAGTTCTTCCACACCTTCAATACGCTGCACAACGCGAACAAGCAGATCGTCATCACTTCCGACCTCGCTCCCAAGCAATTGCAGGACTTCGAAGACCGCATGCGCTCGCGCTTCGAGTGGGGCCTCACCACTGACGTTCAGCCCCCTGACCTCGAGACCCGTATCGCCATCCTTCGCAAGAAGAACGCCCAGGAGCGGCTCCAGGCTCCGCCTGAGGTGCTGGAGTTCATCGCGTCCAAGGTGTCCAGCAACATCCGTGAGCTCGAAGGGGCGCTCATCCGCGTCACCGCGTTCGCCTCGCTCAATCGCTCCGCCGTGGACCTTGGACTCGCCGAGCTTGTCCTCAAGGACCTCTTCCCCGCGGAAGCCGGGCCAGAGATCACGGCGGCCCAGATCATGACGACATCCGCGGCCTACTTCGGTGTCACCGTCGATGACCTGTGCGGCACCTCTCGCTCGCGAGTACTCGTGACCGCCCGGCAGATCGCGATGTACCTGTGCCGTGAGCTCACCGACCTGTCTCTGCCCAAGATCGGGCAGGCATTCGGCGGCCGAGACCACACCACTGTGATGCACGCCGACCGCAAGATCCGCCAGCTCATCGGTGAGCGTCGCAGTCTCTACAACCAGGTCGCTGACCTCACGGCCCGCATCAAGTCCCAATCCCGAGGCTGATCATCTACCCCACGCGTCACAAGGTCACCGGAAGATTACGGCGTCCCCAGAATGGGGAATACCTGTGGACAACTCGGAACCCCTTCCTCACAGCACCTATGCAATCTGTGGATAACTAGCCAGATTGTGTGCATCTTCCGCGCAGGCTCGCCCCTCATCCCCCGTCCGACCGGTCGGGCCCCCAGGGTGTCCACAGCCGCTGTGCACACGGACTAGGCCTGTGACGTGCCACGACTTTGTTCATCCCCAGCATCCACCGGTGCTACGACGATGACGAGTAATCACATCGGGAGACTCCTTAACCCCCATAGGCCTGACACCTCCAGTGGACAACCCCTCGTCGCGACTCCCCCTAGCCCCGCCATGCCCTCGGTGGCAGGATGACGCGTCTGTGGGCACGGGTGTGCCCCATTCGGAGGTAACCGTGAAGTTCCGCGTCGAGCGCGATGCCCTAGCCGACTCAGTCGCCTGGGCCGCGCGCACGCTGCCCAGCCGTCCATCACTGCCGATACTCGCCGGCCTCCTCCTCGAAACTGATGGCTCGGGTCTCGTTGTGTCGAGTTTTGACTACGAGACCTCCTCACGTGTCGGCATCGACGCTGATGTCACCGACCATGGACGCGCACTTGTTCCCGGGAGACTTCTCGCAGACATCAGCCGTGCACTCCCGGCCGCTCCCGTGCAGGTAAGCCTCGACGGCACGCGTGTGAGCGTTGTCTGCGGCAAGTCGACTTTCGCGCTTCCGACCTTCCCTGTGGAGGACTACCCCAGCCTCCCTGCAATGCCGGACTCTTCGGGTTCCCTTACCGGGGCAGACTTTGCGCACGCAGTGGCTCAGGTGGCGATCGCCGCCGGCCGCGATGACACATTGCCCACACTGACCGGTATCCGTGTGGAGATCGACGGCACCTCCGTCACACTCGCCGCTACCGATCGCTACCGCCTCGCCGTACGTGAGTTCACCTGGACACCAGCCTCACCCAAACTCGAGGTGCAGGCGCTCGTCCCTGCACG
>CAJBMR010000384.1 GCA_903954205.1 uncultured bacterium
GAGGGCAAGTCTGTGGCGCAGGCGCACCTGCGCCACCTCAACCCCTTCCCGGCCAACACCGGCGAGGTCCTCCGCGGATACGACCGAGTGATCATTCCGGAAATGAACCTCGGACAACTTGCACTGCTCATCAGGGGCAAGTACCTCGTCGATGCCATCGGCTACAACCAGGTGCGTGGACTGCCCTTCACCTCAGAAGAGCTCAGCACAACCATCGCCGATGTGATCGGGAGCCTGTGACGATATGACCGCCACCGATCTGCCTATGCCCGGTCTTGCGCTCGTCCCGCGCACGGACGAGAAGCAAACCGCCAAGGACTTCAAGACCGACCAGGAGGTGCGTTGGTGCCCGGGGTGCGGTGACTACGCGATTCTCGCAGCCGTGCAGGGCTTCCTCCCGGAGCTGGGCCTGCGCAAGGAGAACATCGTCTTCGTCTCCGGTATCGGCTGCTCGTCGCGGTTTCCCTACTACATGGACACCTACGGCGTGCACTCGATTCACGGCCGTGCGCCGGCTATCGCCTCAGGCATCGCGATCACACGGCCCGACCTGTCGGTGTGGGTTGTCACCGGTGACGGCGATGCGCTTTCCATCGGTGGCAATCACCTCATTCATGCCCTGCGCCGCAACGTCAATCTCAAGATCCTGCTCTTCAACAACCGGATCTACGGCCTGACCAAGGGGCAGTACTCTCCGACCTCCGAGACCGGCAAGGTGACCAAGTCCACCCCCCTGGGCTCGCTGGACCACTCCTTCAATCCGGTGTCCATCGCGCTGGGCGCTGAGGCCACCTTCGTCGCGCGCACTCTCGACTCGGATCGCAAGCACCTCACCGAGACGCTGCGTCGCGCAGCAGCACATGAAGGCACCGCACTCGTGGAGATCCTGCAGAACTGCAACATCTTCAACGACGGCGCCTGGGAGCCACTGAAGGACGCGGAGACCAGCGACGACTACCTCATCCGCCTCGTCGATGGCGAGCAGGTGCGCTTCGGCAAGGACCGCGACAAGGTCGTCGTCCGAGGCAAGCAGGGCCATCTCGCTATCGCGGATGCCAACTCCGTCGACGAGTCGGAGATCATCGTCTTCGACTCGCATGCCGAGGATCCCGGTGTTGCCTTTGCCCTGTCGCGGCTGGCAGATGTGCACTCCCTCAATGACACCGCCATCGGCGTCTTCCGCGATGTCCAGCGCCCGTCCTACGACCGCCTCGTGCGCGAGCAGGTCGCCAGCGTGCGCGAGTCCGGCGATGCCGATCTGGCGTCGCTGATTCGGGGCAAGGACACCTGGACAGTCTCCTGAGCACCGCGCCCCGATCCGAATTCACGAAAGGACTGCTCTTCGGCCTTGCGGCGCACGGACTCTGGGGGGCGTTCCCGCTCTACTTCTCGCTCTTCGACGGCGTCAACCCCATCGAGGTCGTGGCCTATCGCATCGTGTGGTCACTAGCCTTCTGCTTCCTGCTACTCCTCTTCATCAAGGGCAGCTGGCGCGAGGTGGGGAACACCCTCCGCAACAAGCGCAGCCTCGGCCTCCTCGCGC
>CAJBMR010000385.1 GCA_903954205.1 uncultured bacterium
GTGCGCTTCCTCGACATCTAGACCCGTGATCGCCCGTACGACAAGAACCCAGCCGACAGGAGCCTGACGTGCCCGATGACATCGACGTGATCCCTCCAGGAGGGCGCATCGAGCCGGTCGATCTCCAGAAGGAGATGGAGCGGTCCTACCTGGACTACTCGATGAGTGTCATCGTCTCCCGCGCGCTGCCCGATGTGCGCGACGGCCTCAAGCCCGTCCACCGCCGCGTGCTCTACGCGATGTACGACGGCGGCTACCGTCCCGATCGCAACTACTCCAAGTCTGCGCGCGTCGTGGGCGATGTCATGGGCAATTACCACCCGCACGGCGACACCGCGATCTACGACGCTCTTGTGCGCTTGGCCCAGCCGTGGTCACTGCGCTACCCACTCGTGCAGGGTCAGGGCAACTTCGGCTCGATGGGTAACGATCCGCCCGCGGCACAGCGCTACACCGAGTGCCGCATGGCACCCCTCGCCATGCAGATGGTGCGCGACATCGACGAAGAGACGGTCGACTTCGCACCCAATTACGACGGGCGCACCCTGGAGCCGGTCGTACTTCCGAGCCGCTTCCCCAACCTCCTGGTCAACGGCAGCGCCGGCATCGCCGTGGGCATGGCCACCAACATCCCCCCGCACAACCTCCGTGAGGTCGCGTCGGGTGTGCAGTGGATGCTCGAGCACCCGGAAGCCAGTCGCGAGGAGGCGCTTGAGGCACTCATCGAGCGCGTAAGTGGACCCGACTTCCCCACGGGGGGCGTCATCGTCGGGCGCCGCGGCGTCGAAGATGCCCTGCGCACCGGTCGTGGTGCCATCACGATGCGCGCGGTCGTCACTGTCGACGAGGACGCCAAGGGCCGCCAGCTCCTCATTGTCACCGAGCTGCCCTATCAGGTGAACCCCGACAACCTCCTGCTGCGCATCGCTGAGCTCGTGAGCGACGGCAAGATCGGCGGCATCGCCGATGTGCGTGACGACTCGTCTTCACGCACGGGCATGCGACTGATCATCGAACTCAAGCGCGATGCTGTCGCGCAGGTGGTGCTCAACAATCTTTACAAGCACACCCAGCTCCAGGAGACCTTCGGCGCCAACATGCTTGCTCTGGTCGACGGCGTACCGCGCACGCTCAGCATCGAGCAGTTCGTGCGCTCGTGGATCGCGCACCAGATCGAGGTCATCCAGCGCCGCACCCGCTACCGCCTGCGCAAGGCCGAGGAGCGCGCGCACATCCTGCGTGGCTACCTCAAGGCCCTGGACGCACTCGATGAGGTCATCGCGCTCATCCGCGCATCGGCCACGGTGGAGGACGCTCGCACGGGTTTGATGGGGCTCCTCGAGATCGACGAACTCCAGGCCACCGCAATCCTCGATATGCAGTTGCGTCGTCTTGCCGCACTCGAGCGCCAGAAGATCATCGATGAGTTCGACGACCTCATGGCGCGCATCGCCGACTACAACGACATCCTCGCGTCCGAGCCGCGCCAGCGCTCCATCGTGAGCGAGGAACTCGCCGAGGTGGTTAACGACTATGGCGATGAGCGGCGCACGCAGTTCGTCCCCTGGGACGGTGATGTCAGCCACGAGGATCTCATCGCGGAGGACGATGTCGTCGTCACGATCACGTCAGGCGGCTACGCCAAGCGCACCAAGACCGATCTCTACAGGCAGCAGCGCCGTGGTGGTCGAGGAGTCAAGGGCGCTGCCCTGCGCCAGGACGATGTGGTCGAGCACTTCTTCGTCACGACGACCCACCACTGGATCCTCTTCTTCACGACCAGGGGTCGCGTCTATCGGGCCAAGGCCTACCAGCTTCCCGAGGCCGGTCGCGACGCCAAGGGTCAGCACGTGGCCAACCTCCTCGCCTTCCAGCCCGATGAGGAGATTGCGCAGGTCCTCACCTTGCGCGATTACGAGGCGGAGCCCTATCTCGTCCTCGCTACGCGCGGTGGCATGGTCAAGAAGACCCGACTGTCGGAGTTCGACTCCAATCGCTCCGGAGGGGTCATCGCGATCAATCTGCGCGAGGACGACGAGGTCATCTCCGCGCAACTTGTGAGCGAGTCAGACGACCTCTTGCTCGTGTCGCGCAAGGGCATGTCCGCACGCTTCCATGCCGACGACGCCACGCTGCGACCCATGGGTCGCGCCACCGGTGGCGTGATCGGCATGCGCTTCCGTGAGGACGACGCTCTCCTGTCGATGGACGTCGTACGCGAGGGCTCCTTCGTCGTCACTGTCACTGACGGCGGGTATGCCAAGCGCACCCCCGTCGAGGAATGGGCACCCAAGGGCCGCGGCATCCTCGGTGTGCGCGCCATGCGACTCGTAGAAGCGCGCGGCGGTCTTGTCGGCGCAGTGGTCTGCACAGTTGATGACCAGATCTTCGCCGTGGCCAATGACGGCGTCGTGATCCGCACCCGCGTCGACGAGATCCGCCCATCCGGTCGCGACACCATGGGCGTGCGCCTCATGAATCTGGGTGAGGACCGCAGTCTCGTAGCGGTGGCTCGGGCGGGTGAGAGCGACGACGAATCCGATGAGGACGACGCAGCAGACTCCCCCACGGGCGAGACTGCGGGTGACGAATCGGGGTCATCTGACGCCACGACCGGTCAGGACCCCTCCGATGGGCTCCCGCAGGTTTAGTCTGATCATCGGATAGCGCCATTTGGTGCATGGTCGGCAGAAGGGAGTGGGCGTGTCCAGCACGGTGACTCCCGGTCAGCCGACGCCCATCGGTCGCTCGCTTGGCGATCCCACGCCCGTCCGCCCCAGTGACGCAACGCCGGCCCAGGGGATTCCTGCCGTAGCACCTGCGCCGGCTTCGGCACCGCCGCCGGTCGCCGCAGCCCCGGCAGTCGTAACGGAGTCGGAGACACCGCGTCGCCGTGCACCGCGCCGTGCACGCCTTTACGTCTACCGGGTCGATGCGTGGTCGGTGACCAAGGTTGCCTTCATGCTCGCCGTCGCACTGGGCATCGTCATCGTCTGCGCGGTCGCGGCACTGTGGTGGCTGCTCGACTACAGCGGTGTGATCGCCACCCTGGCCCGCAACGTCGATGAGGTCATCGGCTCGGGCACCACGACCTTCGATCTCGAGGCTGTCCTCGCCTTTGACCGCGTCATGGGTATCACCGTCGTGGTGGCTGCACTCGAGGTGGCTCTTGTATCGATCCTCGCTGGATTGTTCGCCGTCCTTTACAACCTGACCGTGGGCATTACCGGCGGCGTTGAGGCCACCTTTACTGATGCCGTCTGAATCGGACGCTGTAACCTGTCAGCATGCCCAAGATCGTGGATCACGATGAGCGCCGACGAGTCATTGTCGAAGCACTCTGGCGTGTAGTCGCACGTGATGGGGCGCATGAAGTATCTGTGCGCCACGTCGCCGCTGAGGCGGGCATGCCCAAGTCAAGCATCGGCCACTACGTCGGCACGATGCCCCAACTCATGGGGCTTGCGGTAGACCAGTTGGTGCAGGAGAACACTGATTTCATTGTGTCGCTTGACCTCCTCGACCTCGACGCTGACAAGGCGACCGAGGTGCTGTGCGCCCTGGTCCCGGTGAGCGAGCGGCGCCGGCACATGTCGGGAGTGTGGATGCTTCTCGCAGCGCAGGCCGGCGCCGACCCGGAGTTTGCCGAGGTGCTGCGTCGTCTCAATGCGTCCGTCTCTGACGGCCTTGCTGATCTTGTGCGCGGCATGCAGCAGCGGGGCTTGCTCGACTCCAGTCGCGATATTGATTTCGAGGTGCGTCGCCTCCATGCCCTGATTGACGGTCTGTCCCTGCAGTGCATGACCGATTCTGCGTTGCGATCGGAGGCGGACATACGTGCGATTCTGCGCGCGGAGGTCGCCGCGCTCAGCGAGCCATGCGCAACCCGCGTCCGCTAGGTGACACGCTTCTCAAAGTCGCGGCGCTAGTGTTTCGCGCGTGA
>CAJBMR010000386.1 GCA_903954205.1 uncultured bacterium
GTCGATCCTGTCGTGTGCCGACTCCAGGGTGAACCCCGAGCGGGTCTTCGACGTACAGCGGGCCAATCTCTTCAACGTGCGCAACGCGGGCAACATTGGCTCAGACGGCATCAGCATCGGATCGCTGGAGTATTCCGTCGCCGTGCTGAAGGTCGCGCTCATCGTGGTGCTGGGCCATAGCGGCTGCGGTGCCGTCTCCGCTTCTCAGAACACTTTGCGCACAGGCGAATATCCAGGGGGCGATATCGACGACGTCGTCAACGCCATCCTTCCGGCCCTCGAGGACCTGGGCGAAGACCAGACGCTGGCCGAGGGCATCTGGGCGAATGCGGGCTACTCCGCACGCGCCCTGAAGGGGAGCAGCATCATTCGGGACGCTATCGACAGCGGCCAACTGCGGGTGACGTACGCGACGTACAACCTCAGGTCACGCCGCGCCACCTTTGCCTAGTCGGCCGCCGGTGCTCGGAATTCAGGATGCGTGCCGTCCTGCCTCGACTTCGCGCCGGTTGAGACTCACCCCAACTCGGCGTCGAAGTAGGTGTCCGGGAAGGGCTCGTCCTTCAGCGTGTAATGCCACCACTCCTCGGGGAGGTTGACGAAGCCTGCCGCCTCCATGGCTGCCACGAGGATTCCCCGATTCGCCTGCTGCTCCGGCGTAATCTGCGTGTCGGCCGTCGCCGCGAGCGGGTCGAAGCAATCGAAGCCGGTGCCCATGTCGATCGACGTGTCGGGGAAGCGCACTCCCACGGGGGCCGCGCAGTCCGTGATCGGATCGCCGACCTGCCACGTCGGGCTCGCGCTGGATCCGAGGGGCACGAGGGTGACATCCACCGTCGAGCCCCGGCTGTGGCCGCTCTTCTCAGCGATCAGCCCGAGCGGGAAGAGCTGGTCCTTGGCCAGGCGCGGATAGAACTCCGCGCGGGTGACGTCATCCGCAGGGTCCCTGGCCCATTCAACGAAGTCGGAGACGGCTCGCTGCGGCCGGAAGCAGTCGTACACCTTGAGCGAGTAGCCCTGGGCCTTGACCGCGGACTGCACCTGCCCCAGAGCATCCGCCGCCTCGCGCGTCAGCCAGCACTCAGGGGCGTCGTAGCCGGTGACCGGGCGCCCCACGAAGTTATGCTCCCCGGCGTAACGGATCTCCTGGACGATGTCGGGTGAGACGTCGGAGAGCCGGACGAAGCCCTCGGGCATCGCAGATGTGTTGGCCTCGTGCGATGTGGGAGTTGCGCAGCCAGCGAGCCCCACGAGCACGACGCCAAGCACAGCGCCGATCGCTCTGCGGGTCACAGGGAGCCTTCCAGGATACCGCGCTCCTCATCGGTCCAGGGCCGGGATGTGCGGGTCGTCGCGTCACGCGCCACGATCACTGTCTCTGACTGTGCCGCGAGCGCTCCTCCCGGAAGCAGGATCTGCTCTTGAGTCCTCATGCTCGTGCGGCCAATTCCCGTTGCCCGGCAGGTGACGAGCACCTCCTCGGTGCCCATGGGAATCTCAGCCTTGAAGTCGATCTCCAGTCGGACGAGAACCAGGTCGAGGAAGGTGTCCCCCACGAGGGAGTGGAAGAAGCGGTCGCGGCCGGTCTCCAGGAAGGTGAGGAAGACGGCGTTGTTCACATGGCCTAGGGCGTCGAAATCACGCCAGCGGACGGTGACGGGTAGCTCGACGCTGAAGGGCATCCCGGGAGATTACTCCTTATGCACGCATCCGAGCGGCACTGTGGGATGGTGGCACTGCTCCTACCTGGCCGTCGTTCCTTCGGCGTCTGGCCCGCACATCCCACTACCAGCCAGGAGAGGCCATGACACCCCCAAGGCTCCGCTTCCAGCTAGCCACCTCACTCGTTGCACTCGGCCTCGCCGCCGGATCGCTCGCGACAGCGGCCACGGCAGCTCCCGCACCAGATGTTGACACGGGCTCGGCCTCAGCCTCATGGGTGTCTGGCCGCCTCATCGGCGATGTCGCTGGCATGCAGATCGCAGTGGTGGGCGAGGCAGGCCTCGTCACGCGCGGATCACTCGATGCCGACGGCAAGTTCAAGATCGCCATCGCCTCGTCAGAGAAGCCAGCCCACGGCCTCCTGATCATCAATGCAGACGGCAGCAAGTACGGCCCCGTCATCCTGGCCCACACGTCGAAGAAGGCCTATGCGCAGATGACCGCGCAAACGAGCATGCTCGGAACGATCAAACTTGCCAAGAATTACGGCGAGGTCCAGAAAACACTGCCGACATCGCAGTACAGCACCGAAAATTCCATCAATGTCCGCAACGGCCGACCGGTGGGCATCCCATTGGTGTTCAAGGCTGTCCTCGGCAAGAAGGGCACTGTCGTCGACGTCTGCGTCGACAAGCCGTGGCCTCGGCCATCCGAGGGCCAGGCCGAGGGATATGAGCTCATCGACCAGCTCTACAAGGAGGTCTGGGGCAACCGCGTCATGTCCCGGGAGGACTGGGATGCGATCACCCTCCCACCCACGTGGATGTTCTGGATCAAGAACGCACCCCGCGAGGTGGTCGCCACTGGAGAGTTCCTGCGCACCCCGACGTGCCCCGAAAACGACCAGTGGTCTTACTCGGAATTCTTCGGCCATGAGTTCATGAATCTCACGAACTTCAAGTCGCTCAACCAGCCTCTCAACGAGGAAGGCACGTGGACCGAGTCGGTCATGTGGAAGTACCACCAACTCACCTACGCGGTGGGATCGACCGTCTGGTACCTCACCGATCCTGATGGCGTGCGCTATCTCATCATCTCCCGGGATCCCAACCGGACGAGCGAGAATCCCGTCATGCTGCCGGGCTGGTCGATGTCCCCTCGCTACACGCTCACCCAGGAACTGGTCTACGACCTCTTCGGGGACGACATCTCCAACATTCGAGGCGACAACGGGGACTCGTTCCAGTCCTGCCCCACGTGCGCCTTCCCTGACCTCGCTGAGTACACCCAGTAGGGGCCAGGGTGCACCTCCCCGGGCCGATGTCGTATCCTTATCCCACGCCGCAAGGCCAGCGCGGGGTGGAGCAGCTCGGTAGCTCGCTGGGCTCATAACCCAGAGGTCGCAGGTTCAAATCCTGCCCCCGCTACCAGTGTGAAGTCCCGGGACATCGTTAACGGATGTCCCGGGACTTCGTTTATTTCGGGGTGGTTCGACCTGGTCGTCCTCCGCGTTGTGGGCTGCCTTTGGGTGGTCCCGGGGGGCGGCCTAGTGGCTGGTAGTCGCGGCTGGTGTCGAGGATGAGGTCGCGGATGATCTCGCCGCTGTCGGCGTTGATGATCGTGATGTGTAGGTCGTGGATGAGGATGCGGACGGTGGCGCCGATGTGCTCGTAGCCGAGTCCGATGTGGTGTAGTCGCGAGGCGTGTCTGAGGGTGACGCGCCCGGCCTTGTCGACTTTGTCGTGTCGGATCCGCCAGTGCCCGTCTCGGCCGTGGGGTGTGGCCTTGGCTCGGGCGGTGTAGGCGTCGGCGGGGGTGCGGTGGTCGAGGGACCTATGGGGTCGGTCGTGGTTGTAGCGCTGGGTGAACTGATCCAGTTGGGTCTGCAGACCGCCAAGTGTCGCTGCGGCTGGTTGCGCTCGTAGCCACTTCTTCAGCGTCTGCTGGAAGCGCTCGACCTTTCCTTGGGTCTGGGGGTGGTTGGGGCGGCCGTTCTTCTGGTCGATGCCCAAGATCACGAGTTCGCGTTCGAAACTGTTGCGGCCGCCGCGTTTCCTGGTCGTGAAGACCATTCCGTTGTCGGTGAGCGTGGAGGCGGGGATGCCGTGGGTGTCGATAGCGGCGCGGAACCGGTCCAGGACGACCTGGCCGGTGACCGTGGCGTGAGCAGTGAGATCAACGATGTAGCGGGAGTGGTCGTCAAGGAAGGTGAGGATCTCGCAGTCCTGGCCGTCGGCGAGCGGCCAGTGCGTGAAGTCTGACTGCCAGCATTCGTTGGGGAGGTCCGCTTCAAACCGCAGATAGGAGCGCCGAGGCCGCTTGCGTGGCTCCGGCGTGATCAGCTCGGCGCGCGTGAGGATGCGCCAGATCGTCGTCACCGACGGGGCGCGATGACCCGCGCGAGTCAGGTGCGCCGCAATGCTGTGCGGGCCGGCATCCAAGCCCGCCTCCGACAGCTGCCTGCGCCACCCGATGACACGCGCGATCGTGTCCTCATCACTGGCGTGAGGGTTGGACTTCGGACGCGTGGACTGTTTCTCCACCGCGTCCCAACCACCCAGGCGCCACCGGGCAACCAACTTGCCCACCCAGACCTTCGAGATGCCGTACTGGAGCGCAACCGCCCCATGAGACTGGCCCGCAAGCACGGCCTCCACGATGACCCGGTTCTTGGACATCCCCGAAGGGTTAACGATGTCCCGGGACAGGGGTTAACTAAGTCCTGAACCATGGCACTGCCCCCGCTACCAGTCAAGAAGGCCCCTCCCACGGGAGGGGCCTTCTATCGTGACTTCTCATGTTGATCATCGCTGGCCACCTCGTTCTCGCTGCCGCTGACCGCCAGACCTACCTGGATCTGACTCACGACGTGGCTCGACAGGCGCGCGCGAC
>CAJBMR010000387.1 GCA_903954205.1 uncultured bacterium
GCCCTCGGCGCGCACGCGCGTGATCGCTGCCTCCAGCGCCTCCGGCACGAGACCCTCGTCGTCCATCGCGACGTGTCGGATGTCGCACTCGTACGCGCGGAAGACGCCGAGAGCGCCCACGTACGACGGAGCTTCGACGAGGACGACATCGCCGGGATCGCAGAAGACGCGCGTGACGAGGTCGAGGGCCATCTGCGACCCGGTGGTGACGATGACGTCATCGGGGTGCGCCGTGATGCCGACCTCGGCCATGACCTCGAGGATCTGGCCGCGCAGCGTGACATCGCCCTGGCCGGAGCCGTACTGCAGCACTTCGGCACCGCGATCGCGCACCAGGCGCGCCGCGGTCTCAGCGAGTGCGTCGAGGGGGAGGGCTTGGACGAAGGGCATGCCGCCCGCGAGGGAGACGACCTCGGGACGCGAGGCCACAGCAAAGAGGGCGCGGATCTCGGAGGCGGTCATGCCGCGGGCGCGTGCGGCGTAGGAATTCACCCACGGATCGAGCCGTGAACCACCGCTCATCGCACACCTCCCTCGACGTGGCCGCAGGGGCTATTCGCCCCGCTTCAGGGTCCCTATGCTGACGGATGGCACTGCCGAGACGTGGGATGGGGTGAGGGACATGGCCGATGAGGTCGCCCGCAAGGACGGTTCCGTCGTCACCACCCTGTTCCTGGGACTCCTGGTCTTTGCCGTGGGTGCGGCGGCCGGCTTCCTGGCCCGCCTGCTCTGGCCCCACTCTCGCTGAGGCTCCACCTGCACTTTTCGCCAGTTATCGCGACTTCGGCCTGTAAGGAAGTCGCAATAACTGGCGAAAACCGTCGGGGGTGTGAGCTGCCGGGCTGAGTTAGTCGGCGGGGGCGAAGAAGCCTGTCACCGCGACTGCGATGGCCTCGGCGAGTGTGTCGCGGAATCGAGGATCGGTGAGGCGCGCGGCGTCTCCGGGATGCGAGAGGTAGCCCATCTCGACCCAGACGGCCGGCATCGTCGTGAGCCGCAGGAGGTCCCATGTCCGGGGGTGGCTGCGGCAGTCGCTGAGGTCGGTGCGCTGGCAGACCTCGGCCTGGATGTGCTCGGCGGCGAGACGCCCGCCCTCCGACTGCGCCCCACCGAGGGGTTCGCCGAAATAGAAGGTGGCGAAGCCGTTGGCGCCGGGAAGCTCGACCCGCTCCACGTGCAGTGACAGGACAAGATCGGCATTGGCCGTGTTGGCATACGACGCCCGAGCGGCCTCACCGACGAGTTCGGGTGCAGGCGTGCGCGTATAGATCACCTGGGTGCCCAGCGCCGCCAGGCGCCCCTCGACCCGTGCACACACGTCGGCCACGATTGTTGCCTCCGCGAGGGCGAAGCGCTGGTCCGCGTCGGCTCCGCCAGGGTCGAGCGCGATGACCTTGCCGGCGACACCGGAGCGCATTGCGTCCATGGCCTGCCGCTCGCGGATCGACACTGCGTCGCCGTCGCCCACTGTCCGCGTGAGTCGCTCGAGGGCCCAGTAGGTCGTGAAGCCGCACGTACCGTCAGGCTCCATGCCGACATTGCGCTGAAACTCCCGGAGAGCGCTGTCCGTGAGGGGGCCGAAGATCCCATCGGGGCGCCCGCAGTCGAAGCCCATCCGGGTGAGACGTTGCTGCAGGTCGAGTACGTCGTCCCCACCGATCAGGTGACCGGGTGTGAAGGCGAGCACCCTGTCGCCCAGCGCCCAGCGTGCTTCGTCGAGATGGCGCAGGGTCTGTGGTCCGCAGATCCCGTCCGCGGGGATGCCGCGCTGCTGCTGGAACGCTCGCACGGCCTGCTCGACGGCGTCGTCGTACTCCGCGGCATCAAGCGATGCCTCGGTGTCGGGTTCGATCAGGCGCAGGCGCACCAGGCGCGCGCGAATATCTGCTACCGCGACACCGGTGTCCCCGCGTCGGAGGACGGCCATTCAGCTCTACTGGAGGAACGGCTGCAGGTCGGAGATCAGGGCGGCCTTCGGCTTGGCCCCGATGATCGTCTTGACGACATCTCCACCCGAGTAGACGTTCATCGTCGGGATCGAGGTGATGCCGTAGGACGCCGCCGTCTTGGGGTTCTCGTCGACATTGAGCTTGGCGATGACGATATTGCCGTCGTACTCGCCCGAGATCTCCTCGAGAATGGGCGCGACCATGCGGCAGGGGCCACACCACTCGGCCCAGAAGTCGACGATGACGGGGATGTCGCTCTTGAGGACATCGGCGTCAAAGGAAGCGTCGGTCACGATCTTGGTAGCCATGGTTCTCCTTCCGGGTGCCCGGCGGGTTGGCAACGCCATCCGGCGGGCTGTTCCAGCCTAAGGGTCGGTGCTTCTATTCGTGCGCGGCGAGGTAGCGCTCGGCGTCGAGTGCGGCCGAGCAGCCGGTGCCCGCCGCCGTGATGGCCTGGCGGTAGATGTGATCGACGAGGTCGCCGGCCGCGAAGACACCCGTCACATTGGTGCGCGTGCTTGGGGCTTCGACGAGTACGTAGCCGTTGTCATCCAGGGCGACCTTGCCCTTGACGAGTTCGGAGCGGGGGTCGTGTCCGATGGCGATGAAGAGCCCGGTGACGGCCAACTCCCGTGTCTCGCCGGTGACCGTGTCGTTGAGGACGACGCCGCTCACCTTGGCATCACCCAGGATGTCGACCACTTCAGAGTTCCACGCGAAGTGGATCTTGGGATCGTTGAAGGCACGCTCCTGCATGATCTTGCTTGCCCGCAGGGAGTCGCGTCGGTGGATGAGTGTCACCGACTTGGCGAAACGCGTGAGGAAGGTCGCCTCCTCGAGCGCTGAGTCGCCGCCGCCGACGACCGCAATGTCCTGGTCGCGGAAGAAGAATCCGTCACAGGTGGCGCACCATGAGACGCCGTGGCCCGACAGGCGCTTCTCATTGGGGAGGTCGAGCTCTCGGTATCCCGAGCCCATCGCCAGGATCACCGCGCGTGCCTGATACTCCCGACCGGTGCCATCGCGCACCGTCTTGATGTCGCCGTCGAGGTGCACGTCGACAACGTCGTCCGTGATCATCTCTGCGCCGAAGCGCACCGCCTGGGCGCGCATCTCCTCCATGAGGGCGGGACCCATGATGCCGTCACGGAAGCCGGGGAAGTTCTCCACCTCGGTGGTGTTCATGAGCGCACCTCCCGCAGTGACCGCTCCCTCGAAGAGGAGGGGCTTCAACTGCGCGCGCGCGGTGTAGATCGCGGCGGTGTAGCCGGTTGGGCCTGAGCCGATGATGATGACGTCGCGGACGTCGGACACTTCACACGCTCCCGGGTAGTGATCGGCGCCATCCTGCCGGGCCGGGGCCCGAGACGCTCACGCGGCACCAACGAAGGTACCCCCCAGGGTATTCCCCCACAGGGCGGACTAGGGCAGGGCCAAATCGAGGTGCTGGGCAGCGGCGACATCCTCATCCGTGCAGTCCTGGCCCACGGCGACGGCGTGAAGTGAGGTGGGTTGGCCGGCCGAATCCATGGCACCGACGGTCACGATGATGCTGCCCTGGCGTCCATCGACCGTGGCGCGATCGACCATGAGGGGCATCGATTCCGGCGGCAAGCCGAGTCGGCCGAGGCAGTCGGTGAGCGCCTCCACGCTGGAGGCGAGGCCGTCACCGGGCATGGAGGTGACGGGGGGAGACGCGGTGAGAACGGCGTTGACGGCGGCCCTATCCGACATCCCAGCGGTCGAGAGCAACTCGGTCACCTGCGCCGGAAGCGCCTCCGCCGTGTAGTCCGTGCCGGTGGCGATCATCGTCCGAGGGGCGGGTGCGGGGCCGACCGACCCAGGGGCGCTGGCGACATTGCCTCCGTCGCTCACCTGCGGTGAGGGCGTCGTGGCGAGATCGGGTTGAGCACTGCTGGCGCCCTCGGCGACGGGCGCGGGCGCCGACGTCTGCATAGAGGGCAGCACTACGGCCCCAACGAGGACAAGCCCGGCAGCGCCAGCGAGGAGCGGCAGGGCCTTACCCGAGCGTCGACGGGTGCGCTCGGTAGCGAGGTCGACGAGGCCGGGCGGCACCAGGGCCGGCTCCGCGGCAAGGCGGGCCTGGAGGTCGGTCCACACGTCCTCGGGCATGGGTCCTGGCGTATCGGCAGACAGCCAGGCCTGAAGCTCCGGGTCCAGCGGAGGCAGGTCGCCGCCGATGTCGCTCTCGCTCATGGGGCACCTCCCTCGCCGTCGACCGTGACCCCCCCGTTATCAGGGAGTACGACGGCCCCCGGAGCATCCGGGTTCCGTAAGTGGGCGAGTCGTTCGGCGAGTTTGGCCCGACCGCGGAAGCAGCGGCTCTTGACGGTGCCGATCGGGCAGTCGAGCGCCCGTGCTGCCTCCTCGACGGACCACCCCTCCAGGTCGACCAGCACGATGGCGGCCCGCTGGTCGGGGGGGAGCGTGTCGAGGGCGTCGCGGACCTCCCGGACCGTCTCACTGCTCTCAACCGCGGCGCGCGGATCGGCGAGTCGCGAGTCGTCGATGAGGGTCGCGGGACTCTCGCCGGCTGCCTCATCGGGAAGGGGAACCCAGGTGCGCACTGACCGGCGGCGTAGGCGATCGAGGGAGGCATTGACGACGATCCGGTGCAGCCAGGTCGTCACCGCAGAATCACCGCGGAAGGAATCGGCGCGCCGGTAGGCGGAGATCAGCGCATCCTGCAGGGCGTCGCTGGCTTCCTCGCGATTCCCGGTCGTGCGCAACGCGACGGCCCAGAGGCGGTCGCGGTGGCGGCGCACGATCTCCGTGAATGCGTCAGGATCACCCGCGCAGTGTGCAGCGAGCAGCTCGGCATCGGTCTGCTCACTCACGAGATGAGCCTAGTGCGTGGGCCCTTCACGGCTCGATCACCTGAGGACGGTGACGTCGCGGATTCCTCCCTGATACACACCGTCTACCAGGGGCAACTGGGTGAACCAGACCAGGACGTAGCGACCGACTACGGGACGGGGTGCGCGCAGGTCGATCGCGGTGCCGATCCCCTCCGCCGATGCAAGCTGCGTCCACTTCGAGATCTTCTTGAAGGCTTCGGCGCTGATGAGGACCTTGACTGAGGAGCCCGAGCCCATGAGCTCGAGACGCACAGCGCTCACCGGCAGCGATTCACCCAGGTCGAGCATGAGGCCGGTGCCGGCCTTTCCGTCGAGGTCGGTCGCGTAGTAGGTGTCCGTCGTCCACGCTGTGTCCGAGCGTTCATCGATTGCGTTGGGCACCAACTCCGGCATCTCCGCACGATCGCCCCCCTGCGGATCGAAGTCAGCAGCGGCGACAGGCACGATCTCGCCCGGCAGTCCGGTGCCGAAGTCATCGACCGCCGTCACCTCACCAGCATCGGTAAGGACCTCTAGGGGCGCTTCGGCCGCGGTCACACCCCAGGGCGACTCCGCACTCTGGGCGAGGCGCAGTCCCCCCAGCGCGACTCCCGCCACGACGACGACGGCCGCGGCTGACAGGGCAAGCCGCCCCGCGATCCGCAGGGCCCGCCTACCCGCGGTGAGGGGGGCGCCCTCGCGAGCAGCCAGCGAGACGGTGCGACGCCCAGGCCGCTGCTCCCAGGCCCCCAGGGCGCTGACGACCGCGGCCATATCGGGGTACGCCTCGATGCGCTCGTCCCCCGAGACCGCAGGGCCGATGGCGCGCAGGCAGATGTCGTCGATGCCCGAGGGCACGTCGGCCACAACCTGCGAGGGCGGGAGCAGACGATCCCCGACTCGAGGAGCGGGTGACATTCCGTCGACGAGTCCGAGTGGCCAGCGGCCGGTGAGCATGGCGTAGAGAAGGGATCCAAGCCCCGCGATGTCGTCTTGGAGATCCTCCGGCCACAGTGCGGCATCGACGGCGAGCCCTCGGATGCGCACGACGTTGGTGTCGCCGAGGAGGGTGAAGGGGTCGTCGAAGTCCGCGGTCTCGGCGATGAGCAGCGATCCCGGTCGCAGGCGACCGTGTGGGACGTCGAGCTCGTGACTGTGCTTCAGCGCGATGGCGACCTGGCGGATGACCGGCACGGCCTCGTCGATCTCGATCGGCTCGCCTTCGCGCTCCTCGTAGATGTCGGTGAGCGTGCGTCCATCGACCCACTCGCTCACGATGACGAGGTACGTCGCACCGGAGTGCTCGGCGCCCACGATGGGCTCGGCCGCGAGGATGTCGAGCACGGCAATGATGCGCCGGTCGTCCACCGTGGCGGCTCGGCGTGCGGCCGCCTCGGCAGCGGAAGCGCGCTCGTCCTGCGAGGGGATGAGGCGCAGCGAAACAGGGCGTTCCAAAGCGGGGTCGAAGCCCTGCCACAACTCGACGACACCGGTCTGGGAGACCAGGACGTCGAGGATGTAGCGGCCGATCCGCTTGTCGCTCACCCCTCGAGGGTACGGGCGTCGGTGGTGTCTTCGCCGGATGAGCGGCCGCGGCGCCGCAGCACCTTGCGCTGGACCAGGTGCACCACGTCACCCACCTCGTGGATCCGCATGGCCCAGGCGGCGGCGAGGTACACCGCGATGCCCACGACACCCAGGACCACGACGTCGATGAGGACACCCAGGGTGTTGGCCGGGTCGTCACCGGTGACGTAGGCGGTGAGGGCCGCCTCGGCGCCGTACATCACGCAGAAGGCGATGAACCCGGCGATGAGCATGCGCAGGAGGGAGCGCAGCGTCGCCCAGGAGTCGAGCCCGCCGAGTCGGCGTGCCAGCATGATCCACGAGGCGATGAAGGTGACCCAGAATCCGCAGACATAGCCAAACGCGAGAGCAGCGACCTGGGCGCCGCCGCTGACCGAGTAGAAGAGCGGGATCGCCACGCCCAGCGCGACGACGTTCATGAGGACGCTGGCGATGAACGGCGTGCGGGTGTCCTCGACGGCGTAGAAGCCCCGAAAGAGAACGTAGAAGAGCGTGAAGGGCACCAGGCCCAGCATGAAGACGCTGGTGATGAGGCCGGTGAGTTGAGCCTGATCGGGTGTGGCAGCGCCGTAGCCGAAGAGGAGCACCGCGATGCCAGGACTCACGACCATGAGGACCGCGGCCAGCGGGACGATGAGCGCCGCCACCAGGCGCATGGCGCCCGAGACGTCTGCACCCACCTGGTGCAGTCGCCCGGAGTGCGCCACGCGACTGAGCGCCGGTAGCAGGGCTGTCACGATCGACACGGTGATGACGCTGTGCGGCAGCATGAAGATGAGGTGGGCCTTCTGGTACGTCGTGAGGCCTGCGGGCGTGGTGCCAGCCGCTGCCGCATTGACGTTGGCCAGCGTCGCCAGGCGTGTGATCGCGATGTAGCCGGCCTGGTTGACGACCACGAGAAGGAGCGTCCAGATCGCCAGATGTCCGGCCTTGCCGAGACCCGAACCACGCCAGTCGAAGCGAGGACGCCAGCGATAGCCCGCGCGCATGAGCACGGGGATGAGGACGAGCGCCTGCAGGGCGACGCCCAGGGTGGTGCCGATGCCCAGGATCGCGATCTGCTCGGAGGTGAGCACTCCGTCGGCTGCGGCCGAGGTGCCCGCGATGGCGATGAAGAGGATGAACGTCGCGATCGCGATGACGTTGTTGAGGATGGGCGCGAACATCGGAGCGCCAAACCGTCCGCGGGCGTTGAGCACCTGGCTGAGCAGCGCGTATACGCCGTAGAAGAAGATCTGCGGGAGGCAAAGCCGCGCGAAGGCAGTGGCGAGTGCTCGTTGGGAGTCGTCGTACGCCGATGTCGCGTAGAGGTCGACGAGGATCGGCGCGAGGAGCACCGCGGCGATCGAGAAGATGAGGAGCACGAGGCCAGCGAGCGTGATGAGTCGGTCGGCGTAGGCCTGACCGCCGTCAGCATCGTCTTTCATGCGGCGCACGAGCTGGGGGATGAAGACCGCGTTGAGTGCGCCGCCGATGATGAGGATGTAGAGGACGTTGGGCATCGTGTTGCCCAGGGAGTACGCATCGGAGACGAGGTAGAAGCCGAGCGCCGCGGTGAGCGCAATATCCCGCGCCACGCCGGTGACACGCGAGATGACCGTGCCTGTCGCCATGACCGCGCTCGACCCCAGGAGACCGGTCGTTGCCGTTCGCGCCTCCGCGGAGTTGGCCGGCTCCAGCGCGGGATCGATTTCCGATTCCGACGGGCCCTGAGGAGCGGCTACGTCGCTCGGATCCGGGCGCTCGCCGCTCATGCGGAGGCCCCTTGGCGTCGGTCCCCTCGCTGTCGGGCGCGACGGACGATGTCGTAGACGACGAGGAGGAGGAGGACCGCGGCGGCACCAATGGCGACCCATAGGGCTGCCCGCGAGTACGCCGTGGTCCGCAACTCAAGCGACGCGGGTGCGCCGAAAGCCTTGCCGGAGGGGTCCGTGAGCTGCACCGAGACGGTGAGAGTCTCGCCGCCGACGACGCGCACGGGCACCTCGAGGCTCGCGCGCCGTCCTGGCTCGATCTCCACTGCGGGCAGTGGCTCCGCATCGAGTCGGGCGGCGGGATCCGACGTGATGACGACTCCCACCCGCACGGTCTGGTCGAAGTCGTTCGTGACCGTCACGGGCACACTGCCTCGATCGCCACTGAGCACGACGTTGTCACGCGGGACGACGTAGACAGAGTTCGCTGTCGCCGCCAGTGAGATGTCGATGGAGTCGAGGAGGCGCTCGCCCTCGCGAGGACGGGTGCGCCACGCGCTCGACTCGGCGCGCAGAAGTGCCGATGTCAGTGGCGCGGTCACCGCGAGGGGATCGGTGAGGACGCTTCGGAGCGACTCGATGGACGCCTGGGTCGCGGTGATGCGATCGAGATAGGCATTCGTGAGCGGGCGCGCGCGACGTGCGTCGGGGTCGATGACACGCGCTGCTGGCGATTCAGGCAGCGCGAGGACCGTGCTCACGGGCACGAGTCTGGTCCA
>CAJBMR010000388.1 GCA_903954205.1 uncultured bacterium
CGAGTTCGACGACGGGCGCCTCTGCAGGCAGGCGGGTCGCGCTGCGCTTCGTGAGCGACAGCGCGCGCCCGAATGAGGTGAGCACGACTTGAGCACCCTCCTGCTGGGCAAGTCGCGCGACGTGAAATGCGATCGACTGATCGGTGAGCACACCTGTGACCAGGATGCGCTTGCCTTCGAGGATTCCCATCACTTCTCCTACCGTCAGTGGCCCATGCCGAGTCCGCCATCGACGGGTATCACGGCTCCGTTGATGTACGCCGCTGCCGGCGACGCGAGGAAAGTGACCACGGAGGCGACCTCCTCGACGGTGCCGTACCTCGCCGCTGGAATCTGTCCGAGGATCGTTGCGCGCTGCTCCTCGGAGAGCGCTGCGGTCATGTCGGTGTCGATGAAGCCCGGGGCGACGACATTGGTCGTGATGCCTCTGGCCCCGAGTTCCCTTGCGAGGCTCCTTCCGGCTCCGACAAGTCCCGCCTTGGCTGCGGCATAGTTGACCTGTCCGGCCGAACCCAGGGCCCAGACCACGCTCGAGATGAGGATGATGCGCCCCTGACGAGCCTTGATCATGCCGCGCGCCACGCGTCGGGCACAGCGGATCGAGCCGACGAGGTTGGCCTGGATGACCTCCTCGAGGTCCGTATCGTCCAGGCGCACCAGCAGGGTGTCGCGCGTGATGCCGGCATTCGCCACGAGCGTGTCCAGCGGCCCCCACTCGGACTCGATGCTACTGATACCCGCATCCACGGACTCGGTGCTCGTCACATCCATCGGCACGGCCGCCAGACCGTCTGGGGCTTCGCCCGATCTGCTCCCGACCACGACCTCGTGGTCTGCATCCCGTAGGCCGCGAGCGATAGCGAGGCCGATGCCCCGGTTACCACCGGTGACTAGCGCAACCACTGCACTCCCCTCGCCGGGCGCCCTCCGGGCGCGTCCCCAGGAGACGCTAGTGGGCAGGACTTCCATAGGCGACGGCGACATGCGTGGGAGGCTGTAGGCATGGCGCAATGGGAGCTACGGACGGGCACGTCCGTCGAACGGCTGCTCTTTTTCTCAGACGCCGTCGTGGCCGTGGCCATCACCGTGCTCGCACTGCCGCTCTTCAGCATTCCGGGGCCCACGGCCGGTGAGACCGTCCTTGACGTACTCCAGGCCAACTCCGGGCGCATCATCACCTTTGTCTCCACGTTCTTCGTCATGGCAATCATGTGGAGCATCCACAACCGAGTAATGAACTCGCTCGCCGCCTACGACGGGGTGGTCTTCTGGTTGAACATGGCTTGGCTGATCGGATTCGTCTTCCTGCCGTGGCCTTCAACGATGTTCGGGAGCGGCGACCACTGGGGCTCCACCGATATCGTCGCCTTCAACAGTGACGGCACGGGGGCGCTCTACTGGTGGACGATGGCCTTCATCAGTGGTGTGGGGACAATCACATCGTTCTACATCAGCCGGCATCCTCAGCTCATCAAGCCGAGTGATCGCGCCTACTGGTCGAGTCTGCTCAAGACCCGGGCACGACTGCGCGGCGCGGCGTTCTTCCTCGCCTTCGTCATCGCGGGCCTCGCTTCCCTGGTGTATCCCTTCCTCGGTTTCTACGCCCTCCTCGTGATCATCCCGCTCGACTTCCTCCTCAAGCCGACCAAAGCCCAGCGCCACCACCTCGAGGAGGCCTCGCGCGCCGAAACCACCGCTCCGGGGTAGGTCGGGCATCCCCAAGCGGTCCCGTGCTGCGCACATGGCGATCCCGACGTAGCGTTGTCCCATGACCGGTTCGCGCCCTCCCGAGGTGCACAGCATCACGGGTGCCGGGGAGTCCCTCTCCCAGGAGCAGACGGGCCGCACGAAGCGCTACCTCATCTCCATGACGATCCGGACCGCCTGCGTGCTCCTCGCGATCGTGGTTCCTGGCTGGCCCCGGTGGGTCTTCCTGGCGGGAGCCGTAGCGCTTCCCTACCTCGCGGTCGTGGCGGCGAATGCGGGCACCCGCAAGCGCGGTACGCCGCCGCCAGCGCCGGTAGTGGACACCTCCCGGATGCTCCCCGCAGGTCCGAGCGGCGCTGACACGAGAGCCTGACCTACCGTGGTGACGTGCGTTCCCTGCTGAAGACGCGGCGTTGGATCGCCTTCACCCTGCTTGTCGTGGTCGCCATCACCGCTTTCGGATTCCTGAGCCGCTGGCAGTGGCATCGCGCGGAAGAGGAGCGCAGCGCGCGTCAAGCGTGGGCTATTCAGGCGGCTGCCGCCCCCGTATCGCTGGGCGATGCACTTGCGGATCCCCGCGAGTGGACGCCTGTGCGGGTGAGTGGCCGCTTCGACGCCGGATCTACCGTGCTTGTGCGCCAGCGTCCTTTGGATGGTCGAAATGGCTTCTTGGTTGCCTCCGCCCTGGACACTGTTGACGGCCGGGTGTGGGTTGTCCGCGGCTGGATTCCCGCGACCGGTACGGCGACGGGGGCGGTCACGGTGCCAACGGCACCCTCGGGCACTGTCGTTATCGATGCCCGCGTGCGGATGTCGGAGGACGCAGGGGCACCGGAGCCGACCGATCTCCCGGAGGGACAGGTGTCGGGGCTCGTCCCCGCGCGGCTGGGTGCGGATGTGACCGACATTTATCTGGAGGTGGCAGCTTCGGAGCCTCAGGACCCTGAGCTCACGCGCCTGCCTGCACCTGTGATCGATGAGACGCAAAACATCAGCTATGCGCTGCAGTGGATGGTCTTCGCAGCGGTGGCGCTCACGGGCTGGTGGTACTTCCTGAGGCGAGAGGCCCGGGAGGATCGAGAGGCGCGCGACTCTGCAACGAGCCAGGCCCCCTGATGGACCTGGGTCTTGCCGGACGTCGCTACCTCATCACCGGCGGCAGCAGGGGCCTGGGTTTCGCGACCGCTGCGGCGCTCGCCGCTGAGGGAGCCCACACATGTCTCGTCGCCCGGGATCCCGTCAGGCTGGCGGAGGCCACCGCATCCTTGGGAGAGGGACACGACGCCATCAGTGCCGACCTCGCGGACCCTGGCGCCGCGGCGTCCATCGCCGCCACGGTGGGATCCCTCGACGGCCTGCTCGTCAACGTCGGCGGGCCCTCACCGGGGACCGTGCTCGAGCTCGACGATGACACTTGGCGGCAGGCGATTGACGGGGTGCTCCTCTCATCGCTACGACTTCTGAGAGCACTCACCCCGCAGATCGTCGACGGTGGCGCAATACTTCTCGTTCTGTCGTCCACCGCGAAGGAGCCCATTCGCGACCTCGCAGCGAGCAATGTCCTGCGGCCTGGCCTCGCCATGGTCGTCAAGGACCTGGCCAACACGCTAGCCCCGCGCGTGCGTGTCAACGGCATCCTTCCGGGGCGCATAGCGACCGATCGCCTCCGATCTCTGGGTGGAACGGACCTGGGTGATGGGGTTCCGATGGGCCGACCCGGGGATCCGGAGGAATTCGGCAGGGTCGCGGCCTTCCTGCTCTCCCCCGCGGCCTCCTACGTCACCGGCGCCCTTGTCCCGGTCGACGGTGGGTTGCTGCACTCCCCCTGGTGAACGCGGCTCAGTCGCTGAACTGGGTGGCGTAGAGGCTGGCGTAAAGGCCGCCTCGCTCGAGCAGCTCCTCATGCGAACCGCGTTCGACGATGCGCCCGGCGTCCACCACGAGGATGACGTCGGCCTGTCGCACGGTGGAGAGTCGGTGCGCGATAACCAGCGATGTGCGTCCGTGCAGCGCGGTGGCAAGTGCCTGCTGCACCGCCGCCTCGCTCTCCGAGTCGAGGTGCGCGGTGGCCTCGTCAAGGATCACAATGCGCGGCCCCTTGAGCAGGAGCCTCGCGATCGCGAGCCTCTGCTTCTCTCCTCCGGAGAGCCGATAACCGCGGTCACCCACCACGGTGCCGAGACCAGAAGGCAGGCTGTCGATGAGGTCGAGGATGCGGGCATCCCGCAGTGCGCTGCGGATCTCGTCATCGGTCGCATCGGGTCGTGCGTACCTGAGATTCGCACCGATCGTGTCGTGGAAGAGATGTGCGTCCTGGGTTACCACGCCGACGGCGTCCCGCAGCGATGCGAGCTCGAGATCGCGCACGTCGTCACCTCCGACGCGGACACTGCCACCCGTCACGTCGTAGAGCCTGGGGACGAGGGAGGTGATCGTCGTCTTCCCCGCGCCCGATGGGCCGACGAGGGCGATCAACTGGCCGGGCTCCGCCCGGAAGGACACGTCGTGAAGGACCGGATCCTCCGACCGCTGTGAGTCCTCTCGCGCCACCGACTCAAGTGACGCGAGGCTCACCTCTGCGGCTGACGGGTAGCGGAAGCTGACATGGTCGAATTCCACGCTCAGTGGCCCGGGCGGCACCGGCTTCGCATCCGGGCTATCGCGCACGAGCGGCGGCAGATCGAGGATCTCGAACACCCGCTCGAAGCTCACAAGTGCGGTCATGACATCGACTCGGACATTGGAAAGCGCGGTCAGGGGGCCGTAGAGCTGGGCCAGGAGCGCGACCAGGGCGAGAAGTGTGCCCAGGGTGATCGCACCGTCGATGACGAGATTGCCGCCGACCCCGTAGGTGATGGCGGTCGCGATGGAGCCCACGAGGAGCAGCGCCGTGAAGAACCACCTGTTGGCCATGGCGATGCTGACGCCGGAATCCCGCACCTGGGCAGCCCGACCAGCGAACTCGCCGTGCTCGCGCTCGGGGCGTCCGAAGAGCGACACCAGCAGCGCCCCTGCGACATTGAATCGCTCCGTCATCTGCGTGCTCATCTGGGCATTGACCTGCATCTGCTGCTTGGTGAGCGACTGGAGACGCCGCCCCATCCAACGCGCCGGCAGTAGGAACAGGGGCACGAGCACGAGTGAGAGGAGCGTGACCTGCCATGACAGGAGGAACATCGTCACGAG
>CAJBMR010000389.1 GCA_903954205.1 uncultured bacterium
CGTTGATCGCGAAGAAGGCGGTGGCCCCCACACGGGACCTCTGCAGCGACGTCACCGCTGGATCGCGACACTCATGCGACGCACGGCCTCCGCCAGAATCTCCGGAGTGGTCGCGAGATTGAGTCGGACGAAACCTGCACCCTGCGCGCCGAAGTCGAGTCCGGGATTGACGGCAACGCGGCCACGTTCGAGGAATACCGCGGCAGGATCATCGCCCAACCCCAGCCCGCGACAGTTGAGCCAAGCGAGGTACGTGGACTCTCCGGCGAGGTACCCGACGTCCGGCAGCTGCTCGGCGAGCAGGCGACCGAGGAGCTCACTGTTGACAGCGATGCGCTCACGCGTGGCGTCGAGCCACGCGTCGCCCTCGCGGTAGGCGGCAATGGATGCGATGACGCCCAGCTGCCCGGCCGAGTACGTCACCTCGATGGGGATGCGCTCGGTCAGTAGTCGCATGGTGTCTGCGGAGCCCGCGATCACCTGGGCTGCCTTGAGGCCGGCCAGATTGAATGCCTTCGAAGCGGCCACGAGCGCGACATCGGGGCCGGTGAGTTCCTCGCCCAGGCTGAGATAGGGCGTCATCGTGCGACCCGGCATCGTGAGAGGCGCCCAGATCTCGTCGGAAATGACGAGGACGTCATATCGCCGTGCGAGGGTCGCAACCTCCACGAGTTGCTCCCGCGACCAGATGTCTCCGGTCGGGTTGTGCGGATTGCAGAGCAGGAACGCCGTCACCTCCGGCCGCGCGAAGGCGCGCCCGAGACCCTCGAGATCCAGCCCGTCACCGGGGACAAGTGGCACCTCGACGAGCTCACGACCCACGACGTTCGTCGCCACGTGAAAGAAGGGAGGGTAGACGGGTGGGGTGATGACGAGGGCCCCGCTCGAGAGGCGTCGCACCGTCTCCGCCATCCCCACGAGGACGTCGCCGAGCAGCATCACGCGCTGGGGATCGGGAGCCCAGCCGAGTCGACGTCCGCTGAACTCCGCCAAGGCCTCCGCCAGATCGCCCACCCAGCGGTAGCCGGTGTCAGATCGGTCGATGGCATCGTGCAGCGCCGCGGCGATGGGGGCGGCGAGCGGATAGTCCATCTCCGCCACCCACAGCGGGAGGACGTCGTCGGGATAGGCGCGCCACTTCGCGCTCGTGCGCGCCGGCCGCTCGATCGTCACGCCCCGAGCCTAGGGGTTAGGGGGTGGGGGCTCCGCTGCGCTCGGTATGTGTGCGGACGGCGGCGCGTGAGGCGAGCCAGGTCCAGCCCGGCTCCCGCTCGGGTGCTGGGCTCGCCTCGATGGCGAAGCCCGCCGAGGCGGCGTTGCCGAAGGCATCGTCGACGAGTACGACGTTGTCGAAGCCCTCGAGGTGAAGCAATGAGGCGACGGCTGCAGCGCGATAGCCAGATCCGCAATAGACGTAGACGGTGTCGTCACGGGGGACCTCGGCGAGCCGGTCCTGAATCTCATAGAACGGGATGAAGGTCGCACCCGCGAGGTGTCCTGACTCCCACTCGAGGATCTGGCGCGTGTCGATGACGCGGGGCGCCTGCTGGGCGCTGATCTCCCGGGCGAGATCGTGGAAGGACAGGCGGCGCAGTGTCGCGGCCTGCGAGGGATCGTCCAGCCATGCCTCCGGCCCACCGATTGCCGCACCGGTGAGCTGATCGATGCCGACGCGGACCAGCTCGCGCTGCGCCTGCGCCACCTGCTCGGGCGTAGAGCCGAGCAGCGTGATCGGAGTGCCCCACGGCATCATCCAGGCGAGGTAGTTGATGAACGATCCATTGAGGTCGAAGTTGACCGCACCGTGGAGATGGCTTGACGCGAAGACCTCCCGTGAGCGGAGGTCGACGATCCACTCCCCGCGCTGCACGCGGGCGCGCAACTCCGCGGGATCCACGAGCTCGGGCTCACCCAGGTCGACCGCACCAGGACCGGCGACATTGGCCGGGCCCATATGCGCGTAGTACGCGGGGAAGACATCGAGGCCGGCCAATGTCATGTCGACAAATGCCTCCTCGGCCACGGTGAGAGCCGGATTGATCGCCTTCTCATGGCCGATCGTCGACGACACGCCCTGGGTCTGGGTCGCGGAGCAGAAGGAACCGAATCCGTGCGTGGGGAAGATCGCGGTGTCGTCGTGGAGCTTGTCGGCGAGTCGATGAGCGGAGTGCCACTGGTCGTGGGCCTGCTTGACCGTGACGTCAGGCGAGACGAGGTCGGGCCGGCCGACACTGCCGTAGAGCAGCCCGCCTCCGGTGAAGACGACCGAATTGTCGCCGACCCGCACGGCGTACGACATGTGATTCGGCGTGTGGCCGGGAGTATGGATGACCTCGACACCGAGTTCGCCCACCGTGAAAGCATCACCGTCGTCGACCTGGGTCGCGGCGTACTGGATGTCGAATCCGGAAGGGACGATGTAGGCGGCACCGTGCTTGCGCGCGAGCTCGAGCCCACCTGAGACGTAGTCGTTGTGGAAGTGCGTCTCCGCGACGTGGGTGATGGAGAGGCCATGCTCGGCCGCCAGCCGCTCCACGCGGTCGATATCACGCTGCGGATCGATCACGAGAGCTGTACGACCGTCATGCACGACGTAACTGCGATCACCGAGCCCGCTGGAGTCGAGTGTGAGGACGTGCGGGATTCCGGGTGCCGTCATGGTCGGAGCCTCCTCGTGGTCTACGCCCCAGACTATACCCCCAGGGGTATCTGACGCAACGCCTCCGCGGCGGCGCGCGCCATGAGCACGGCCGCCTCGGGCGTGGGATGGAGGCCGTCGTTGGTGTAGCCCAAGCGCCAACCCCCCATCGGGTCGCGGAGCGGCTCCCCCGTGTCGAGCAGGACGACACCCTCCTCGGCGGCCCACGCGCGGATCGCCGCGTTGACGGCCAGAGCCCGCGCATCGGCCGCAGGGTCATCGCGGGGCGGAATCGTGCACACGGCCATGGGCACCCCGACGGAGTCAGCGGCGTCCTTGATCTGCTGGAGGTTGCCCACGACGTAGGCAGGATCTACTTCACCGGAGACGTCATTGGTGCCGCCGTGGACGATGAGGATGTCGGGGCTCATCGCGAGCGCGTTGTAGACCTGGCCCACCATCCAGCTCGTGGTCATGCCATTCTCCGCCACCATGCCGCCGTACTGCACGGCACCCTCGGTGTCATCGAGTAGCCGGTAGAACCACGACCACTCCGTGACGTCACCCCATGTGGGATCGAGTGTGGCGCCGCGCGTGATGGAGTCGCCGAGGAAGACGGCCACCGGCCGGTCTTCGACGGGGACGAACGCCATCGGAGCGACGTCGGTCGACGACGGGCTCGGCTGGGCGGACCCGGTGGGCAACGGCTGGGGGGCGGCGTCCTCTGTCGGCGATGGCACCGGGTCAGGCTCCGGCGTCGCACTGGTGCTGAGCAGCGGCGCGGTGGAGGTCGGACCGGTGGCAGCAGCGACGCCGATGCCCAGAAGGACCAGCACGGCCGCAAGTGCCGCGAGTGCCCGCCATGCCCAAATCACTCCCCCATTGAAGCCCGAGCAGCGGCCCGAGGCGCGATGGGCCCAGGGTGACGCGCGCCACTCCCCTAGGGGACCCCCTCAAGGAGGTGTCCCCTGGGGCGGCACAGTGGAGGGCAGGTCGGGGAGATCCCCCGCACCGTAAGGGGACTCCACACACCCGTGGCCGCCCCACTAGGGAGTGATACCCATGTCGCCGTTCGGATCAGTGTGGTCCTCGATTCTCACGAGGCCAACCCCTGAAGAGCGGCGTGCCGGTGACCGAGATCGTGCGGAAGCACACTGGGTCGCCCGCCGCCACCGCGGCTAAATGCGGGGAGCCTTCTAAGGTTCCCCCGTGACGATGGACGCCTCACGCTTGCGCGTTCATTACCCCGCGGACCTGCCGGTCTCGGAGCGACGCGACGCCATTGTCGCGGCGCTCCGGGATCACCAGGTCGTGGTCATCGCCGGCGAGACCGGCTCCGGCAAGACAACCCAGGTGCCCAAGATGGTCCTGGAAGCGCTCGGCTCTGACCGGCTCCCACGCATCGCCCACACTCAGCCACGCCGCATCGCCGCGCGTGCGGTCGCGGAGCGCCTCGCGGAGGAGCTCGAGACACCGCTCGGCGAGGGCGTGGGCTATCGCGTCCGCTTTACCGACCGCACCCGTGCGGACACGGCAATCACGGTCATGACGGACGGCGTACTCCTGGCCTCGATTCGTCGCGACCGCATGCTCAAGGGCTACGACGCGATCATCATCGACGAAGCCCATGAGCGTTCGCTCAACATCGACTTCCTTCTCGGCTATCTCGCCTGGCTGCTCCCCCAGCGCCCAGACCTGCGCGTCGTGATCACGTCCGCGACGTTGGACACCGAGCGCTTCAGCGCTCACTTCGCCGGCGCCCCCGTCATCGAGGTGTCCGGGCGGACCTTCCCCGTCGAGGTGCGTTATCGGCCATACGACGACATCGACGAGGTAGACGCCGTCTGCGATGCCGTGACGGAGTTGCTGGCAGATAGCGATGGCGACATCCTCGTCTTCCTCACGGGTGAGCGCGAGATCCGTGACGCCCGCGATGCCCTCGCGGACCGCCTCGGGGATGCGGTGGAACTCACGCCCCTCTATGGCCGCCTATCAGCCGAGGAGCAGCACCGGGTCTTTGCCCCTCATGACAAGCGCCGGGTCGTGCTCGCCACCAACGTCGCCGAGACTTCGCTGACCGTGCCGGGGATCAGGTCGGTTATCGACACCGGGCAGGTCCGCATGTCGCGCTTCTCGACGCGCCTCAAGGTCCAACGCCTGCCCATCGAGCCGATCTCGCAGGCCAGCGCGGCGCAACGTGCGGGACGGTGCGGGCGTCTCGGTCCGGGCATCTGCATTCGGCTGTACGACGAGTCGGACCTCGCATCCCGTCCGGCGTTCACCGATCCTGAGATCCTGCGGACCAACCTCGCCAGCGTCCTCTTGCAGATGGCCACGCTCGACCTGGGCGAGATCGCGGACTTCCCCTTCCTCGACCCGCCTGACCGTCGTGCGGTGGCCGCGGGGATCGCGATCCTCGAGGAGGTGGGCGCACTCAGGCCGGGTAGCGGGTCTGAGCCGCTGGCACGGCGCGTGACCGACGTGGGCAGGCGCCTCGCCCGACTGCCCGTTGACCCCCGACTGGGCAGGATGATCGTGCAGGCCGAGGAGGAGGGTTGCCTCGACGACGTCATCGTCGTGGCCGCCGCGCTGGCGATCCGTGATCCGCGTGAGCGGCCCGAGGACCGCGCAGCCGCTGCCGATGCCGCCCACGCCCGGTTCGTCGATCCCACCTCCGACATCCTGACCCTGCTCAACCTGTGGGATCACCTCGAGCAGGCGCAGGCATCGCAGTCCTCCACTCGCTTCCGCGCGCAGTGTCGTGAGGAGTTCATCCACTACCTGCGCGTGCGCGAGTGGCAGGACCTCGTCGGCCAGCTCCGCTCGGCGCTGCGGCTCAAGGCGCCCTCGGCAGGCTCCTCGCGCGACGGCGATGCCATCCACCGCAGTGTGCTCTCTGGCCTGCTCTCGCACATCGGCATGCGCTCACCCGAACCGGGGACCAAAGCCACGCGCCTTCCGCCGTACCGGGGCACCCGCGACTCGCGCTTCGCCCTGTGGCCAGGCTCCGTCCTCGCCAAGGCCCGCCCACGAGGGGACAGTCCGACAGGGGCGGCTCCGTCGGCCCGCTCGAAAGGAGCCGCACCGGACTGGGTGGTGGCGGCCGAGTTGGTCGACACCGGACGACTGTGGGGACGCATGGTCGCGCAAATCGACCCTGCATGGATTGAGCCACTCGCCGGCTCGCTCGCCCAGCGGTCGCACTCGGAGCCAGTGTGGTCGTCACGACAGGCACGCGCCGTATGCGTCGAGCGCGTCACCCTGCTCGGACTCCCCATCGTCACGGATCGGCGCATCGCCTACGACCGTATCGACAGCGCAGAGTCGCGTCGACTCTTCATCCTGCACGCGCTGGTGCGCGGTGAGTGGACGCACCGCCACACGGAGCTCGACGCCGTGGCCACGGCACTCGACGACATGCGCGAGCGACTCAGCCGAGCGCGGCTGCCGGAGGACCGGATCGACGAGGACGGCCTCGTGGAGTTCTTCTCGTCGCGCATCCCCGGGACCATCACGTCGGGTCGTGCATTCGATGCGTGGTGGCGCCGAGAGCGTCGTGTGCAGCCGGGACTGTTCGCTCTCCCGGACGACCTCGCCGAGGCACTCCCCGTGGAGGAGGATTTCCCCGGCGCCTGGGGCTCCTCCGGACTGCAGCTCACCTATCGATTCGCTCCCGGGGACCCGCGTGACGGCGTCACCGTGCACGTGCCGGTGGCCCGCCTTGCCTCGCTGCCCGATGACTCGTTCCTGGCGTCGGTGCGCGGGTATCGCGAGGATCTCGTCGCAGGCCTCTTGCGTGCGCTGCCGAAGCAGGTCCGCAAGGAGATCGGGCCGACCCCGGAAGCTGCACGGCGCCTCGCACCCGTCATCGACGCATCTGCTCCCCGCACATCACTCAGCGCCGCCACACGTCAACTTCTCGATGTCACCATCGCGCCCGGTGACTGGCCCTTCGCTTCACTGCCCGATCACCTGCGTCCGACCATCGTCGTCGAAGACTCCTCGGGCCACGAGCTTGCAGTGGGCAAGGACCTCGCGATCCTGCGCGCGACCCTCGCCACGGACACGGCTGCAGCGATCCGGGAGGCGCTCCCGCATCTCGAGGCGAGCACAGTGACGGCCTGGCCCGATCTGCTCGCTGCGGTGACCACACCGGGTGGTGCACCCGCATGGCCCGGTCTGCTCGCATCGGCGGACGGAGCGGTGGGCGTGCGCGTCTTCCCCA
>CAJBMR010000390.1 GCA_903954205.1 uncultured bacterium
AGTGCTCGGGCGAGCTGCACGCGCCTGCGCTCACCGCCCGACATGGTCCCCAGCCGCCGGGCAAGGAGCGCCTCGTCGAATCCGCCGAGGAGGCCGTCGAGGACCTCGCGGATCGCCGGATCGCTCGCCCACTGGTGCACATCCTGCCCCGGCACGACGTACTCCGCCACGGTCATCTGCGGGTCGAAACCCTCCGCCTGCGAGACGGCGCCGACGTGCACCCCCGAGTTGACCGTCACCCGCCCGGAGTCCGGCGACACCAGCCCGGCCATGAGTGCAAGCAGCGTGCTCTTGCCCGCGCCATTGCGACCGACGACCGCGATGCGCTCGGCCTCGCCCACGCCGAGGGACACGTCATCCAGCAGTGGGCGCTCGCCATAGGCCTTCGACACGCGATCGAAGTTGACAAGATTGCGACCGGCCATGCTGCGCCCTAGACGCTCGGCTGATCGGTGTCGCTCGCGAGCGCAAGACGCATGCGAAAGACGCGGACGCCCCGCCACAACCGCGCCGGCGGCGAGGCACCCGTCACCTCGAAGCCGTATCGTTCATAGAGCCGTTGCGCGCCGACGTTCTTGTCATCCACGTCGAGAGTGACGCTCGTCGCACCCGCATCGCGGGCTCGAGTGATGGCATCCTCGAGCAGCACTGCTCCGACTCCCTTGCCTCGCGCTTCAGGTGTCACTGCGACCGCGGTGATGTACCACTCGCCTGGACCGTGCTTGCTCATGAAGTTCAAGAAGGCCCGACCGGAGAGGCTCACGGCCCACAGGCGCAGCCGGGTCCATCCCCATGCCAAGCCGAGGGATCCCTCCGGCATCGGAGTCGCGGCCGGCGCGCCGAGGAGGACGCCCGCCATGGAGCCATCGATCTCGGCGATGCGCGCCCGCTCCACCGACCACGCGTGCCCGGGCTGCGCGACGACCGCTCGAAGCGTGGCCTCCCACCTCGAGCCGAGCTTGATGGAATACATCTGATCGGTGGCCGTCTCGAGATCCCAGGTGACGACTGCCTCGTCCGCGGGGCCACGTTGGGCATCGCGCAGGATGACGTCAGTCATGTGCGCTCAGCCAGCCAGAGTGAGGATGGCGACATCCTCATCCATGGTGATGGCCATGCCCACGCCATCCTCAATGCGCTGGTAGTCGGCTTCGCTCACCGTCACGATGGGCATCGCGGTGTCGTATAGCTCGGCGGCGACGAGTGCACCCGTCGCGATGATGCCGTCAGGCTCGGTGAGCACGATCCCGGCCGGGGCGATGCCCAGGCGCAGGAGCTCAGCGAGGACGTAGGTGCCCGAACTCGAGCCACGACCCGAGCGCATGACCAGGATGCGTCCGGTGACGACCGCGCCGTGCTGCGGATGGTGAACATCGATGATGTCGCCCTCGGGCCCGATGCCACCCCAAAAGGAGACCGGCTCGTCGAGCTTGAGCACGGCGCCCGATGCGCCACCCGAGGTCACGCGCCAGCCCGTAATCGTGTCATGTGAAGAGCTCCCGATTCCAGGTGACAACGCCAGTGGTGGCCGACTGCACGCACTCGTCGAGGGTGGCGAGCACGACGTCGACGCCCATGTTGCCCGGGGCGTAGTGGGCCCACTTGCCGGAGTTGGTCATCACGGTGCGCGTGCCCGGGCGCAGGATCGAGGTGACGTAGGTGCACGTGTCGAGCACGAAGGTGACGCCCCACTCCTCGAGCGGCTGCACGAGTCCTCGACGCTCGGCCTCGGCGAAGACTGAGCGCCCGGTAGAGATGTAGAAGGCAACGCCATCCGCGAGCGGCGGGCCGCCCACGACGGCCGCGTAGGTCTCGGCGATCTCGTCCACGGACGCGTGCGGAGTGCCCAGGCTCACCGCATCGAGCTTGTCCTCGCGCGCGGTCGAGAGCTCCTGGCGCGCGGCGTTGAGCCGCTGCGCGGTGATGTGGTGCACGGGAGCGTCGACATGCGATCCGAGCGCCGCCTCCAGTGTCGGCGCCTCCGGCGTACGCCCGACGACATGGAAGAGCGCCACTCCGCCCGACGACGCCGCCGCCGCACCGACCGCCTTGAGCGCATCTTCGGAGACATCGGACGGCAGACCGACGAAGACAGGATTCGTCGTACCCGCGATGGCCCCCGCGAGATAACCCAGGACCGGGTAGGTGACATCGAGGGCGAGCGTCTCCGGCGACAGGCTGGTGCAGTCGAGCACGACATCGCCCTGGCGTTCGGAGTCGAGGTGAAGACCACCGCGAGGGGCCTTGCCCGTGATCGCGGCGGCGATATCGACGAAGTCGCCATAGCGATCGGTGCGCGCACCGATCACGGAGTTGGCGAAGACGATGGCATTGGACTCTGCCCAGGCGATGTGGCGACCGACCTCCGGGCGGGAGTCCATCTGGTACGGCGCACAGGTCCAGGTCTGGCGGCAGCCGAGGTCGACGTAGGCCTGCATGAGATCGCGCCCACCCTGGGCGACCCAGCGCTCGCGCTCGGTGTTCTGCAGGATCAGGTGCGGGTGAATGAGGTCGACCGAACCGACGTTGACGGTCGTGGGGACGCGCACCTGACCCCCGAGGGCTACGAGCTTCTGGGCGAAGTCCAGGCCCGCCTGGCCGTAGAAGATGCACCCGTCGATGTGGACCGAGTCGATATCGACAAGTTCGGTGGCACCGCGGATGCGGCCCAACTCGGTGATGATCCGCATGGAGAGGGCAACGGCAGGGCCCTGCTCCCCCTCCAGCATTGCCTGCTCATGCTCGGTGAGCGTGAGGGACATCCCTGCAGGCTACCCAAGTCCTCGCGGGCGCCGCGCCCGGATGCGCCCGACCGGGGCGGCTTCGCCCGCCCGCCGGGCCTTCACGCGACTGGCTTATCGGCCAGGGAACGCCCGCGAAGGAGGAACGGCAGCGCGATCAGATAGACGACGACGGCTGCTGTCAGGGCAGCGCCGGCACTGACTCGCACGAGCGCCGCTCCCACGAGGGCGGCAACGAAGAACACGCTAAGTGACGCGGCCCGATACCTCCAACGCTGGTTGGTCCCGCCGACGACAGACCAGTTAGACAGCAGTCGCACCAGGGTGAGCGTCATGACGTTCGTCGCCACATCGGGAACGGCGTGATAGAGGACCACGGCATTCTGCATGCCCATCGCGAACGAAAGGATCCCGACGATGATCATGGCCTCGTTGCCCTCGGACCCCGGGTTCCAGAGCAACGCGAGCAGCGTCGCGATGGCCACGAGCGCGGCAATCACCACGAAGGGGTGCCTACGCCGGGTTCCGAGCCTAGGGCTCACGAGCAAGAAACCGCACACCACCGCCCCGAGGCTGAAGGTGACGAGGGGCACCAGGAAACGCGGGAGGACACCCCAACCACCGCCCTGGCCGATGTCGAAGGCCAGGAACATGATGTTGCCGGTCATGATCTCCGCGAAGACACCGCCGAGCGCCAGGAACGTGGCCGCATCGATGAGGCCGCAGGCTGCCGTCAGCATGTAGATGCCGGGCGTGATTGTCTGCGGTCGCATGCTCGCAGCCTAGGTCAGTAATCACAGCCACCGTGTCGAACGACTCGCTAGTCTCTCTGCATGACATCGCCCCGGGGTCAACTGTGGCTGCTACGCCACGGTGACACGGAGTGGGCGTCCGCGGGGAAGCACACGGGTTGGACTGACATCCCACTCAGTCCTGCAGGGGAAGCCGCAGCACGGGCACGGGCGAAGGATCTGGCGGGCCACGACTTCGCTCTCGTGCTCAGTTCGCCGTTGTCGCGGGCCCGACGCACCGCCGAGCTCGCGGGAGTCACCGTCGACGCCATCGAACCCGACCTCATCGAGTGGGACTACGGCGCCTGGGAGGGCCTGACGACCGCCGAGATCCGCGAGCAGCTCGGCGATCCGGACTGGACTGTTTGGGACGACCTGGTGAGACCGGGTGACACTCCCGGAGAGACCACCGACCAGGTCGGCGTACGCGCGCAACGCGTCATCGACCGCTGCATGCCCGAGATCCTCGCCGGTCGCGACTGCCTCCTTGTGGCTCACGGCCACCTGCTGAGGATGCTCACCGCGACCTGGCTCGGCCTGCCCGCGCGTGATGGGCGGCTGTGGGCCCTGAGCGCCGGAGGGCTCTCCGTGCTGGGCTGGGAGCGGACCCAGGCGGTCATTTCGCGCTGGAATATCTGACTGCTCAGCGCGCCCCCGCGGCGGATCGCCTCTCGACCTCCACACTGGCGCCATGACCATCGCCGTCGAACTCAGCCCTGAGGTCTCCAAGCAAATGCGCGGCCTGCGCCGACTCAATGTCATCGCGGGCTTCGCGCACCTGGTCCAGATGATCCTCATCCTCATTCTGGCGACCGACTTTGCGCTCCCGATCACGGCGGCCTATGTCGAGGGACCTCCCGGCACTCCCGCGTCAGACCCGGTGACCCTCGTCGACATCCGCGTCGCCTGGGGCGTTGCGGCGTTCTTCGGCCTGTCGGCGCTCTTCCACTTCCTCGTGGCAAGCCCGCTCTTCTACGGCCGCTACGTCGCCGGACTGCTCGAGCGGCACAACTACTTCCGCTGGGTGGAGTACTCCCTGAGTTCTTCCATCATGATCGTGCTCATCGCACAGATCGTCGGCATCTTCGATGTCGCCGCGATCATCGCGATCTTCGGTGTCAATGTCTCGATGATCCTCTTCGGCTGGCTGCAGGAGAAGTATGTCGAGCCCGGCGGCGGACTCACGCCCTTCTGGTTCGGCTGCATCGCGGGCATCGTGCCCTGGATCATCATCGTGATCTTCGTCATCTCACCGGAATCCACCAGCAGCAACCAAACCCCCGCCTTCGTCTACGGCATCATCATCTCTCTCTTCATCCTCTTCAACTGCTTCGCGCTGGTGCAGTACCTGCAGTACAAGCCGGTCGGGAAGTGGGCGAACTACCTGCGTGGAGAGAAGGCTTACATCGTGCTGAGCCTCGTCGCCAAGTCGGCGCTGGCCTGGCAGGTCTTCGCCGGCACGCTCGTGCCCCCGGCCTGAGCGTGCTTGGGCATGCGCATGGCGCCCCGTGCCCCTAGCCTCTGGCCATGAATCTCCTCACCAAGACCTGCGTCACGATCGCCGTCACCGCCCTGGCTCTGTCGAGCGGGGTGGCAACAGCCGCGGAGCATCAGCACGGCAACGGCGACGGAAAGTCGGGCTACTCCCTCTCCCTGCGCATCGACCGCGTCAAGGCGGCGACAGGCCAGGTGAAATTCACCGTCACGCCCAAGGGCTTCACCTACGTGAAGGTCCCCGACGACGGGGCACCCAACGTCGTCGGGGAGGGCCACGCCCACATCTACGCCAAGGACACCGCCACCGGCAAGGTGCGCTACATCGGCTGGACCGGCAACGGGCTGACGGACTGGAGCGACCCGGATCGTCTCGTGGCCGGCAAGACTTACCGCATCTACGCCATCTTCTCCGACAACGACCACACCGAGCGGCCCAGCATCAGGTCACGCGCGGTGGTCGTCACCATGCGGTAGCACGACCACCGCGCGTGCGGCACCCGAACTAAGGCTGACGGGCAGTCACTTCCTGAGGGGATCCGCGCGTAGGATCGCGTCATGGCTCGCACCGCTGAAGACCTGATCGACGCGCGCGGGCCCCGCTTCGCGTCGGTGATCACGGCGGTCGTGCTCGGCATCGCGCTCATCGGGGTCTACACGCCCCTCTTCCCGATGCTGGTCGGCCTGCAGGCGCTGGTCTTCTTCCTCGGAGCTGCCCTGGGGGTGCGCCGCCAGCCCTACGTCGCATTCTTCGCCGCAGTGCTTGCACCGCGACTGGCACCGGCCCCCAAGTGGCAGGATCCGACGGCCCCGCGCATCACGCAGGCAATCGCGCTCGTGCTGCTGGTGGTCGCCCTCGTGGCGTGGGCCTTCGGTGGTCTCACCGTGGCGACGGTCTGCGTCGCCGCAGCATTCGTCGTCGCGCTCACGCTGGCCCTCACCGGTTTCTGCATCGGGTGCGAGGGCTACGCCGTCTACCAGGACCTCAAGCGCACCTCCTGACGGCGAGTGTGCACTTGCGGGCAGGGAATTGACCGAATTCGTGCACGCAACTGCACACTCGGCTGAGGACTACGGCGGTGTCGGGCGGGCCTTGAGTCCGGCCAGCTTGCGCCCCGAGATCTCGTCGAGCGACTTGCCGGCGGGCTCGATCTTGAAGATCTGGGTGATCACGAGCGCCAGGATGCAGACGCCGGCCATGCCAAAGACAAGCGCGGGGATGCCGATCGCATCCTGCAGGATCGGGAAGAAGAAGACGCCCAGCGCGGCTCCGAGTTTGGCGGCCCCTGCGGCGAAGCCATGGCCGGCCGCCCTGATATCGGACGGGAAGATCTCGGCCGGCAGGGCGTACGTCGTCGCATTGGGCCCGGCGTTCATGAAGAAGTTGAAGATCGCGAAACCCAGGAAGACCAGGCCGAGGTAGCCGGTGCCGTCCGGCCCCTGGAGTATCGACGAAACGCCGAGGATGACCAGCCCCACGGCCATGAAGATGAAGCCGGTCGTCTGCAGTCGAATGCGACCCCAGCGTTCGACGAGGAAGATCGCGGCGGCGAAGCCGAGCACAAGGAAGACATCTAAGGCCGCCGTCCACTCCGTCGATGCGATGTCATCGGCGATGAAGTTGGTGTTGGACTGGTCCTGGTTGCCACCGAAGGCGAGCGCCGCGATGAGGGTCGGCGTGAAGATCCCGACACCGTAGGTCGCGATATCCATGAGGAACCATGGGACTGACGTGAA
>CAJBMR010000391.1 GCA_903954205.1 uncultured bacterium
GCAATGAGTGCGGTGGTCCCGCGCAGGCGCATAGCGCTCCCTTCGATCCCTCCAGGCTACGTCGGGTGTCGCGTCGAGGGCATCAACCGATCGGCCCAACGAGGGGATTCCCAGAGCGATCTGCGTCACATCCGAGGGGCTCCCTCAGCCACGAGGGGTGCCCATCCGGAGTCAGGGGCCAGCGCTCGGCGGAGCGGCGTCGTGGAGGGACAGAGCGGCACAAGACGTCAGTTAGCCGCGTTTCGACGCGCGAAAACGCGGCATGGAGGCGCCTAGCGCGACGTCAGGGGCCTTCTAGCCGAGGGCGCGGGCGATGTCCTGCGCGGCACGGGCCACGCGGGGCCCGACCTCCTCGGGCGGCGCAGTCAGCGCCACCCCCACAGCCGCCTCGATACCGGGAATCCCCAGGACGGGGGCCGCGATGCCGCTACTGCCCGGGGATTCACCCGTGGAGACCACCCACGGGGGGTCGAGGGGGCGACCAGCCGCGGTGCGCGCTGCGAGCACCGCCCGGCCGGCAGCACCGAGTTCCAGCGGGATGCGTGAGCCCAGGCGATAGGCGACGTGGACGTCGGAACGAGGGGGCTCAGCGACAGCGACGGCGAGCAGGTCCTGCCCGTCCACGACCCCGAGGTAGGCCGTGGCCCCGATTCCCTCAGCAAGTCGACGCAGCACCGGCATGGCGGCGTCGCGCAGGAGCGGCTGCACCTGACGGGCGAGGCTGAGTACGGCGAGTCCGAGGCGGCAGCGTCCGTCGGTGCCACGCCGCACCAGGCCGTGCTGCTCGAGAGTGACGATGAGCCGGTAGACGACGGTGCGACTCACCCCGAGGGCCGCCGCGACTTCCGTCACGGTCAGACCCTCGGGGGAGTCGGCAAGCACCGAGAGGACCCGAAGCCCCCGATCGAGGGTTTGCGAGGTCTCCTTCGGCATAGGGCGCTAGGCCGCGGCCTTCTTGGCCAGCGACTTCAACTGGAATGACGAGATGATCTCGAAGATGCCGAGCACGAGCAGCCAGATGCCCGCGATCCACACGAAGATGCCCACAGCCCACGGGTTGATGAGCAGGACGATGCCGGCAAGCAGGTAGACGATGCCGGAGAAGATCGCCCAGCCCTTGCCCTGCGAGACCGAGGACGAGTTGACGAGCTGGAGGATGCCGGAGAAGAGGAACCACACGCCGACGAAGATGCCGAAGATCTCGACCTTCTCCTCCGGGCCGAAGCGGAACATCAGCAGACCGAGGAGCAGGCCGATGATGCCCGAGATGATGAGCAGGGCTCGGGCGGATCCGGGCAGGCCGTGACCGAAGGCACGGACAAGGGACACGATGCCCGAGACCACCAGGTAGATCGCCAGGACAACGGCGATGAACCACGTCGAGCCGCCGGGGTTGATGATGATGATCGCGCCGACGATGATGCTGACGATGCCCAGCACCAGCAGGGCCCACCAGTTGCGGCCAAGGGCGGATGCCACCGCGCGCTCGTCGTCATAGGTCAGGCCGGTCATGGGGTCGACCGATGCCATGGAGTACCTCCGAGTATTCAGATGAGGGCCACCTGGCCCCGGGACGTTCCCAGGGTAGGGGCGTGAGGGCCCTTATCCCAGGAAGCGCGCCAGGTACTCACGAGTACGTTGCTCGTGAGGTGCCACCAGCACCTGCTCAGGTGTCCCCTCTTCGAGGACCACTCCCCCGTCGAGGAAGCACACGCGATCGGCTGCCTCCCGGGCAAACCCCATCTCATGCGTGGCCATGACGATGGTGAGGCCTTCCTCCTTCAGCTCGCGTACAGCGTCGAGCACTTCGCCCACGAGGAGCGGATCGAGTGCGGAGGTGATCTCATCGAAGAGCAGGATCTCGGGCGACATGGCGACGGCACGCACGATCGCCACGCGTTGCTGCTGACCTCCCGAGAGGCGATCGGGGTACTCCCCCGCTTTCTCCTCCAGTCCGAAACGCGCGAGCAGGCGACGCGCTCGATCCTCGGACTCCTGGCGCGAGCGTCCCAGCACCTTGCGCTGGCCGAGCGTGATGTTGTCGAGCACGGTCATGTGCGGAAAGAGGTTGTACGCCTGGAAGACAATGCCTACGCGTCGCCGCACGGCATCCAAATTGGTCTTGAACGCCGTGACGTCCAGGCCTTCATCGAGCAGGATGCGGCCGGCGTCGACCGGTTCGAGCCCATTGATGCACTTGAGCAGGGTCGACTTGCCAGAACCGCTCGCACCGATGAGGACAACGACCTGATGCTCGTGCACATTGAGGTCGATGCCGCGCAGCACCGACTCTGAGCCGAAGGACTTCCATACGGCCTCGACGGAGAGGGAGACGGTCGTCATGTCGCGAACCCCGAACCGCGCTGACGTCTTTGGCGCTCCTGAAGCCAGTCCGTGAAGCGTGTCATGGGGATGGTGAGCGCGATGAAGAGACAGGCTGCCGCCACGTAGGGGGTGTAGTTGAAGGTGAAGGACGCATCGATCTGCGCCTGGCGCAGCACCTCGATCGGGCCGAGCACGGACACGAGCGCGGTGTCCTTCTGCAGGGAGATGAAGTCGTTGAGCAGGGGCGGCGTGACGTTGCGCACCGCCTGCGGGAGGACGACGAAGCGATTGGTCTGCCAGGACGACAGCCCCAGTGAGCGCGCCGCCATGCGCTGGCTGGGATGCACGGAGTCGATGCCGGCACGGAAGACCTCGGCGACGTAAGCGCCGTAGGACAGGACCAGTGCCACGACTCCCCAGACGAGCACCTCGTCGGGGGCTCCCTGCAACTGCAGTGCGGGTACGCCGAAGCCGAGCAGCAGGATGACGAGCAGCGTGGGTACGCCGCGGAAGACATCGACGTAGACGGTCGCGAGGATGCGCAGCGGCAGGAAGATCGGGCTCTTCAGACGCCGCACGAGGGCGACAGTGAGACCGACGATGAGGATGAGCGGCTCAGCGATGAGGAAGATCCGCACGTTGAGCCAGAAGGCTTCGAGCAGACCGGGGAATGATTCCGAGAACGCCTCGGGGCTGAAGAAGGTCTCCTGCACCGCCGACCATCCCGGCGTGCGTACGACGATCAGGGTGACGACAGTCGCCGTGACGATCAGGCTGATGATGCCGATCGCGGCATCGCGCCAGGCCTTGCGCTGGCGGTAGCGCACACGCGCGGGGTCGACGTACGGCATGTCAGCCGATACGCCGGACCCCGCGCGTGCTGCAGCGACAGGTGCGCTGCCGGGCTCGGTCACTCCTTGAAGTAAGGAGCCGTCGTCCCGGCCAGCCACTCATCCTGGATGGCCTGGAGCGCGCCGGAATCCTTGAGCTCGGTGAGCACCTGGTTGACGCAGCCGACCAACGGGTTGTCCTTCTGGAAGAGCATGCCGAACTGCTCGCCACCGTCCTGGGCGGGGAACTGACCGACGATCTTGCCCTTGGGGATCTCCACGGCGGTGATGTAGTACGCGGTGGGCAGGTCGACCACGATGCCGTCGATCTGGCCGTTCTTCAGCGCCGACTTGGCATCGTTGGTGTCGTTGTAGACATACGGGTCGGAGCTGGGCTGGATGAAGTCCTGGATGTACATCAGGCTCGTCGTGCCGACCTGGGCGCCCAGCTTGGCGTCCTTGAGTTCCGCCAGGGTGGTGGCGTTGGCGATCGGGGAGTCCGCGAGCGCGATCACAGCCTGGTTGACGGTGTAGTAGCCGTCCGAGAAGGTGACGACCTCAGCGCGCTCGGGCGTGATCGAGATCTGGTTGATGTCGAAGTCGAAGTCCTTGGCACCAGGCGCGTAGGACTTGTTGAAGGGCACCACGGTCCAAGCGACCTCTTCGGGCGTGAAGCCGAGGCCCTCGGCGACGGCGTAGGCAACGGCGGACTCGAAGCCCTGGCCGTTGGTGGGATCGTCGTCGACGAAGTACGGCGGGTACGCCGGGGAATCCGTGCCGATGGTCAACTGGCCACCGTTGACGAGCGTGAGGTTCTCCTTCGCGCACTCGTCGGGGGTCGCGGTCGGTGAGGGCGCGGCAGAGGATGACTCGGGCGCGGCCGAGGACGACTCCGGGGCCGGGGCAGAGGACGAAGCCCCACCCGAGGACTCCTGGGCGCAGGCAGCGAGCAGCAGGCCGGACGCGGCGAGAGCGGCGATGGCAAGGGAACGACGGTGCATGGAAACTCCTCGTGAGGTGATGTCCCGTTCATCCTGCCAGCAGGTCAGGACGGGGCCCCCGCGGGTACTGCAGAAACCGGCTTCATGCGGGCGGCAAGCACCGCTCCTGCCAGCGCCACCGCAGCGGCCGCCCACCAAATCGCGTCGTAGGTCGAGGTGGTCGCCCCGCCCCGGGTCACGGCCGCGGCATGAACGGCGCCGAGCAGGCCGAGGGCCAGGGCGCTCAGGATCGCATCGGAGATCTGCAGCGAAGCGGAGTTGACGCCCTGCTCGGCAACCGGCGAGAGGCGCAATGTCTGCACAGCGATCGAGGGGAAGCACAGCCCCATACCGACCGAGGCCACGAAATACGACACCACGCAGACCATGGGAGGCAGCGCGGGGACTAGGCAGAGGGGAAGCGAGACGAGTCCGACCGCGACGATGAGTGCACCCGTGCGCACCGTGCTGCTGCGGTCCGTCGACTCAGGGATGCGGCCCTGGGCATACGAGCCCATCCACCAGCCGAGCGCGGAGACGCTCAACGCGAGTCCCGCGACAGTGATCGTCAGTCCTCGCTGCTCCACGAGCGCCAAGGGGATGAAGACCTCGGCGCCGAAGAATGCGCCTGCCAGAATCCCGCGCATCACCACCGTCGTGGGGAGGCCGCGCTGCAGGCGCAGCGTGCCGCTGGGCAGGAGTATCCGCACGCCCGCGAAGACAAGGCAGAGCCCCACCACCAGGCACAGGGCGTCGAACCACAGCGGGAGGCCGGCGGGGCGCACGAAAGCAACCATCGCCGCGGTGAGGCCGATCGCGGTGACGAAGGCCATGGGGATGCGACCGCGCGCCCCGGGCTCCCCCGTGCCGCCGTCGTGCTCCCGCAAGACTCGGCGCAGCATGAGGGCGGGCAGGATCAGCACGAGGGGGACGAGCAGGAAGGCGAGCCGCCAACTCAGCGAGTCGGTCAGCCAGCCGGCGATGAAGGGGCCGACGAGCGCGGGGACCACCCACGAGGCCGCCATGATCGAGAACGCTTTCGGACGCAGGTCCTCGGGGTAGGCGCGCGCAACGAGGACGTACGCCGCGACGATGAGCGCACCACCGCCGAGACCCTGCACTCCGCGAGCCACGATGAGGAGGGTCATCCCCGGAGCCAGACCCGCAGCCACAGCTCCGAGCGCGAACACCCACAGCCCGGCCCACATCGTGCGTCGAGGTCCGTCGCGATCGCACCAGGTGCCCGCGACGACCATGCCGACAAGGGAGCACGCGACGTAGGCACTGAATGCCCATGCGTAGATGCCGAGACCATCGAATTCGATGGCGACCGCAGGCATCACGGTGGACACGGCAATGCCCTCAAAGGCAAAGAGCGTGATGGCCGCGACAACGCCGATCGTCACGGCGCGGTACTGCGGCGCGAAAAGGCTCAGGAGTCGCCGTCCGACCCGTTGGGCTTGCCGGATTTCAGGCCGGAGAAGATCGCCTCGCACTCAGGGCAGACGGGGAACTTCGACGGGTCACGCCCCGGCACCCACTTCTTGCCGCATAGGGCGCGCACGGGCTTGCCGGTCACCGCACTCTCGACGATCTTGTCCTTCTGGACATAGTGCGCGAAGCGCTCATGATCACCGTCGTCGGTGGAGGCGAGGCGCTCCTCGGTGAGGGTCGTGCCCTCCAGTGAGGGCGAGTCCAGGGGCGTGCTCATGCCGGCAGTCTAGGGCTGGCCGGGCTAGTTCAGCTCGGGGTCGCCGGGGTGCCCGGGCCACCAGGCCAGCGTGCCGCCCGCGCGACGCAGGACTGCCGCCCACAGCTGCTCCGGGTCGGCAAGGAAGGCGTCCGAGACCAGGTCGCCGGGTGCGACCACGGCCCACGATCCGCGGTCAAGCTCGTCGTCGAGTTGACCGGGCGACCATCCGGCGTACCCGGCATAGATGCGCAGCGCCTGCAGGTGCGGCACGAGAGTGTCGGCCGGGACGTCGAGATCGATGATGCCGAGCGGTCCGACCACCCGACGGAAACCTTCCGGCTCCTCAGGATCGCGCACAAGCGAGTCGAGCGCCGCCAGGCCCAATGCGCTGTCGAGGGCAACCGGGCCACCCTGGAAGAGGTGCGGTGTCCCGGTGAGGTGGTCGCGCCACCCGGGCAGCACGGACGCGACATCGAGTGTCGTGGGTTGGTTGAGTACGACGCCGAGGGTGCCGGACTCGTCATGCTCGATGAGGAGGATCACTGCCTGATGGAAGGGCTCCTCGAGATTGGGTGCCGCGACGAGGAGCAGTCCGGGCTCAGGCGGATCCGCTGGACGACCGATCGTGGTGGTCTCGAGCACAGGGCCATCGTGGCGCGTGATGATGCCGTGCGTGATACCCTGGGGGGTATGACGACCGTTGCGCTCACCGAAGAGACGTTCGCCCCCACAGTCCAGGGCAGCCCCATCGTCCTCATCGACTTCTGGGCCGCGTGGTGCGGGCCGTGCCGTCAGTTCGCCCCGGTCTTCGAGAAGGTGAGCGACGCACACGCCGACATCGTCTTCGCCAAGGTCGACACCGAGGC
>CAJBMR010000392.1 GCA_903954205.1 uncultured bacterium
CGCGCCATGGGTGGTTCGGGAATCGTGTGCTCACTCTCGTCGAACTTCTCCGCGGGCAGATGCAGGACTCGGCGCACCAGGATGCAGATGCGGACCGCGGAGATCGCCATGGCGCGGTCAGTGAACGCCGAATCGATGACGCCGACGCGCTGAGCGGGATCGCCGTACGACGCCTCGCCCATGGCCGTCACCGCGGCCTCCCAGTGCTCTAGCCATAGGTCGGTGACGGTGCTGGCCATGGGTGGCGGTGCGTCGGGGCTGCCCAGCGCCTGAGCCTGGGCGTCGAAGGAGGCGGCACTGGCGGTGATGAGCGCGCCGGTCACGGGCAGACGGCTCAGGGGATCGCTGTAGGAGTAGCCCCGGGATAGCGCTGTCAGGAGTCCCTCGAGCTGTCCGACGAGCACGATGAGGGCACGGTCTGACGGGCTTAGACCCGCGGCGCGGAAGGGGTTGCCGAGGTAGGAATCGCGGAGGGTCGCGCGCGCAGCCTCGATGGGCTTCTGATCCAGTGGCCGGCCCTCGCCTCGCTGCCGCACGGTCTCGGCGAGGGTGTGCAGCACGCTGATGCACGCGGCGCGCACCGGGGCGAGGTCGCGCCGGGGCAGCACGAGCAGCGTCACGGGTAGCGCGACGGCGACGGCGATGGCCCAGCCGGCAACGAGTGACCCGATCGAATCAACGGTCGTCGTGACCATGGCGCTCGCGACGTACACCGTGGTGAGCGCGGGGCAGGCGCTGGCAAACGTGCCGCGGAGTGCGACGAGGAAGGCCAGTGATCCCGTCACGATGAAGGTGACGATGACCACCGACCACACGCTGAGAGAGGCTAGGCCTCCGACGACGATGAGGAGCACCCCCGCAGCGCCGGTGGCGCTGATCGAGATCGTGCGTCGGCGTGCGGATCCGCCGAAGTCGGCCGTCCCGAGCAGAGCTATGGAGCCGAATGCCGCGAGCACACCGGCGGGGGTCCCGGGCAGGAGCGTGAGCGCGATGAGCAGGGACACAGTGGTGCCTATCGCGGCGCGGATCGCGCGATGGAGGCCCACTCGCCCTGGATCGTTGATGCGCAGTCGCACTCCGTGACCTTAGCGACCGCGAGTGCGTCCTAGGGTGTGCTTCGTGACGAGCGGGGAGCGACCAGCGGACGACGGCCGCGACATCCTCCCGGATCTGCGCCTGTCTGATGTGATGCAGCAGCGGCCGGCGTCCTTCAGGTCGCCGTGGCAGATCCTGCGCATCGGCGTCGCCGTCACCGTCGCCTGGGCCGTGGGCTACTGGGTCTCCCCGAGCTCCTTCGGCATCTTCGCTCCGCTGACCACTCTGCTCGTTATCTCGTCATCGCCGTGGAGCACCTTCGGACTCTCCATCCAGCGCATCCTCACGACCGCCGTGGGAGTCGCCGCCGCGACCCTGTGGGTGACCCTCGTCGATGTCACCTGGTGGTCAGTGTTGATCGCCATGCTCGTGTCGCTCTTCGTCGCGAGTCGGCTGCCCGTGTCTCTCGGTGCCCGCTTCCAAATCCCGACGGCCGTGCTCTTCGTCTTCGCCCTCGGGCAGGCCACCTGGGAGCAGGCGGGATGGCGCGTCTTCGACGTCGTCATCGGTGGTGCCATCGGGATCGTGGCGATCTACCTGCCGCCGCCCAAGCCGCATCCGGAGCGCTTCGAGGCCCGGCTCCAGGACTACCGCGACCACATGCTTGCCCTGCTGGGCAGCATGGCGAGGGAGTTGCGTGAGACGGCCACCCCTCTCGAGCGCGAAGAGTTGCACCACTTCATCCCGGATAGTCGCGCGCTGCGTGGTGACGCGGAGGCTGCGCGCGACGCACTCATTGACCTGGTCGAGATGGTGGCCTTCAATCCGCGTGGGCGCTCGGCCCGCGATGTGATCGACGATGATGCGCTTCGTCTACGCCGGCTCGCCAGCATCGGCGTACATGTCCGTGGTCTCGCGGGCGCGATCAACCGCGACTACGACCGTCCAGACCTGCAACCGGCCCTGCGCAAGAACACGCTCGCGGACCTGCTGGACGAGTTGGCCGGACTCGGGAGGCTCGCACTGGGCTCTCCGGGGATGCCGGTGCGCTCGGAATCCACGGAAGTTCCCGCCGCCGCGGAAGCCCTGGATTCACGGCTGCGCGCCCTCGCTGACGAGATGGCGGTCCAGGGGACCGGGCATGTCCTCGAATCCGTATCCCTCGCCGGGCGGATCGCCTACGTCGGCGCCCAGCTGGAGGCATTCGAGCGGCTCACGGATGACGCCGAGGACAGGTTCGACGACGATTGAGCGGGCGGCCCGATAGCCTCCCTGTCGTGCTGCTCTCCGACCGCGACCTGCGTGCCGAACTCGATGCTGGGCGAGTGGGGCTGGACCCCTACGACTCGGGGATGATCCAGCCTTCGAGCGTCGATGTGCGACTTGATCGCTACTTCCGCGTCTTCGAGAACCACCGCTACCCGCACATCGATCCCGCTGAGGAGCAGCCCGACCTCACCGAGCTCGTCGAGGTGCGTGCGGATGAGGCCTTCATCCTGCATCCGGGCGAGTTCGTGCTTGCTTCGGCGTACGAGGTCGTGACTCTCCCCGACGACATCGCGGGGCGACTCGAGGGCAAGTCCTCGCTGGGCCGGCTCGGCCTGCTCACGCACTCCACCGCCGGATTCATCGATCCCGGCTTCTCGGGTCACGTCACGCTCGAGTTGTCCAATGTCGCGACGCTGCCGATCAAGCTGTGGCCCGGGATGAAGATCGGCCAGCTCTGTCTCTTCCGGCTGTCATCGCCGGCGGAGCATCCCTATGGATCGAGCGTCTACGGCTCTCGCTACCAGGGCCAGCGTGGCCCCACGCCGAGTCGGTCCTTCGCGAACTTCCACGTGACGCCGCTAGGCGACTAGGCGCCGGTCGTCACTCGCCTTCTTCTTCGGCCTCACGGCCGTGCGGGTGATGCTTGATGTCTTCTTCGTGACGGCGCTCGTCTTGCGACTCGTCGCCCGGTCCTGCATTCATGTCTTCTCCTCGTGTTGTGACGTCTCGGATGCGCTAGCTACGCCTTGGTCTTGACGCTGTCGAGCATGAGGGTCGCGAGGTCGACAACTCCGAAGCCCTCGGCCTGGCCCTCCTGCTGACGCGCGGTGACCGCGTCGTTGAGCATGACGCTGCAGAAGGGGCACGCAACCGCGACCTTGGAAGCCCCCGTCGCAATGGCCTCGTCTGCGCGGTTGACGTTGACCTTGGTGCCGAGCTTCTCCTCCATCCACATGCGCGCGCCGCCTGCGCCGCAGCAGAAAGACGTCGGTCCGTGGCGCTCCATCTCGACCAGCTCGACGCCGGGCACGCGCTGGATGAGGTCGCGCGGGGGTACGTAGACGTTGTTGTGACGACCGAGGTAGCAGGGGTCGTGGTAG
>CAJBMR010000393.1 GCA_903954205.1 uncultured bacterium
GATCACGCAGGACACGCTCGATCAGAGCGCGAGCCTCTACTCGACCTCGGCGGACTCAGTCCGCAGCGCCCGCCGTGCCAGCGGCGCGGCCCCGTCAAAGCTCACCGATCCCGCCACGAATCCGGCGGCGATTGACGTCATTCGCGCCTTCCAGGTGACCTGCCCCGAGGCGTTCACGGTCAAGACCCGCGACCCTCGCCAGCCCGACCGTCGGGTCTACGACGTCCTCGTGGATGTCGTGAGACGCAACCCGGGTGCGACGAACGCCGTCGCCCTTATCGATCCTTTCGGCAATCTCGTCACCGCGCAGGCCGATCAGCAGCAGGTCAACGCCCTCAGCACGGCGTTCGCCCTCTGCACACGCACCTACGCGCAGACGCGCTATGCCCTGATCGACTCCTCCGCCACCCTCGCCATCGCCGAGCAGTCGCTCACCAACCCCAACTACGGCACCTTCGTCTTCCTAGAGGCACCTGATCCCTTCGCGCCGACGGGGATGTTTGACATCGGCGCCTATGGGTCGACGATGGGCGGAGCCGCCATGCCGGCGATCCCGAGCGCCTTCCAGTACTTCGACTTGCCGGCCGGGGTGACGGAAACACAACTGCAGGACGTGATCTATGCACTCCCGCCGCTGTACTCGGACAACATCAAGATCTCTCCCCAGCGGGTAGTCGGCGTGAGCTAGGCGTCCAGTAGACCGTCCGGGTCGAAGCCACGCGGCAAGACCACGGCGGGCACCGTGCAGGCGCGCAGCAACTTGTGGGTGAGGTCGCCGAGGAAGACCCGGCTGAGCAGCCCAAGGCTGCTGGACGCCGCCACGAAGACATCGGAGTCCTGCCAGTCGAAGCGCGACATGGCGCGACCCGCTGTGTCACCCTCCACCACGCTTCCCGTGGCCGGCAGGCCCGACCGCTCGAGGAAGCCCTGCTGGGCTGCACGCTCGTGCTCAATCAGGGCTTCCATCACCATGCGCTCGGGGTCGCGACCGATGCGCGCGCCCAGGATGCGGGTCATCCGCAGCACCACGGTAAGCAGATGCAGGGGTAGGTCGTGCGGGCGCGCGACGCTCTCCGCGATGCCCACGGCGTACTCCGACTCGGGCGTGTCCTGGAAGCCGACGACAAGCCTCTGGATCGACTCGGGTGCGATCTCGCGGTAGCCCTCCGGAGCGAGGGCGACAGCAGCCGCGCCACCGTGCAGGAGCGTGTGCGCTACGGATCCAAGCGCGAGATGGCCATCGACGCCCTCCGACCCGGGCCAGATGACGATGACGAGGGCGCCGACCTCATCGGCCGCATCGCGCAGGCCGTGGCCCACGGAGGACCGCGCGACCACCAGGGTGTCGACCTCGCCGATCGACCAGTCGTCTCGCAGGATGCTCGCGGCGTGTGTCAGCGTGTCGTGCGAGCGCTGGCGCAGGAAGGCCTCCCACTCCGCGTCGACGTTGCCCATGCTGGGGTAGTCCATCGTCGGCGGGTGCACGAAGGCCAGCGTGATGCTCGCCCCGAGCAGCCGGGAGAGAAGCGCCCCGAGGGCGAGACCGTCTTCGCCGGACTCGTCTGGTGACACGCCTACGACGATGCGCATGGTCACCTCCTGTCACTTGCGCCATCCGGGGCCGAGGAGCCCCCGCGGCGGCTAACGTACCCAGCGTCCCTGATCCCCGGGGCTGGAATGTCAGGAGGAGTCATGTCGCACGGTCTCTTCCGCCTCAAGTCGGTCGAGGACACCGTCGGCCACACTGAACTCAAGCGCACGATGGGGCGCTCTGCCCTGCTCTTCTTCAGTGTCGGATCCATCATCGGTAGCGGCATCTTCGTCATCCTCGGCGTGGCCATCCCCAAGGCCGGCCCAGCCGTGATGCTGTCCTTCCTCCTCGCAGCGGTGGCCGCGCTCTTCTCCGCTCTCTCCTACGCCGAACTCGCCAGCACCATCCCGGCGAGCGGGTCGTCGTACTCATATGCCTACGTCACCCTCGGGGAGATCGTCGCGTGGGCGGTCGGATGGATGCTCATGCTGGAGTACGGCGTCTCGGTCGCAGCGGTGGCTGTCGGCTGGGGCGAATACCTCAACGAGTTCCTCGGCGCCTTCGGAGTGACGATCCCTGCGGCGTACTCCAGTCCCCCAGGCGACGGGGGAGTATTCAACATCCCCGCAATCGTCGTGGTCTTCGCGTGCATGTTCCTGCTCATCCGCGGTGCATCCGAGTCGGCCAAGGTCAACGCGATCATGGTGCTACTCAAGATCGGGATCCTGATCTTTTTCTGTGCGGTGGCCTTCACCGCTTTCGACGGCAACAACCTCGAACCCTTCCTGCCCCTGGGGCTCCTTGGTGTGACCGCCGCGGCGGGCCAGGTGTTCTTCTCCTACATCGGCTTCGATGCTGCGTCGACCGCGGGCGAGGAGGCCAAGAACCC
>CAJBMR010000394.1 GCA_903954205.1 uncultured bacterium
AGAGCCAGCGGATGAAGTCGCCCTCCGTCTCGCCGCGCACCGCGATAGCGACCGCGAGCGCGTCAGCACCGAGGCGCACAGCGTCGGCCGGCGTCGCCAGCTGCCCACGGATGCGATCGTCTGGCGTCCAGTAACTCGCCTGCACGATGAGGGATGCCTGGCCGACGTAGGGAGGCCAGCAATGCTTGGCGGTCCCCGGGGTCATGGTCATCGTGTCCGGATGAGCCTTCATGCACCGGTCCACCGCGGTCGGCAGGTCCCTCAGGCCGCCTTCCCGTGCGTTGCCGTAGCCCACGAAGTGGTCGACCGCGATCCCAAACAGGTTGCCCGAGGGGTTCGAGAACAGGCGAGAGAGGCGGATGTCTGTGCCTAGGCCCACGGAAACACCTTTCGGATCGATTTGCCCCTTGTCGCAGTCTAGCGAGGCCGCAATCTTGCTGATTCCCCGCAAGTCTCGACCGCGGGCGAGCCGATCGCGCCATCGAGGAGCGCGTCCGTATACGGCTCGCTGAGTCGCCGTGACAGTCGCTGCCGCGGTCTCCGCAAGTGGATCGAAGGCCCTACTCCGCCCGACCCATGACGGGGTCCGTGCGCAAGTAGGCGGATGGGAGCTAGCGAGAGTGTGTAGAGACGAACGCCCATAGGGCCCGGCTGGAGTCCAACCGCATGTACGGCGGCCCCATGTACTCGTCGGCCCACGGGGACTGTGCGGGGTGACCCATCCAGGCGTGCCCGGCGCCCTCGACGGCCAGGAACTCAACGGCGACCCCTGGTGGGCACGGCCTCCAGCGACTCAGGACCAGATCGCGGTTGGCGGCGTCGCGCACCTGCGCAGGCCGAGCGCGACAGCCGTCCACCTTCGCCAGGGTCTGCGCGGCCTTGCGTGGCGGCGAGAAACTGAAGTTCGCGACTCCCGAGCCCTTCCCGCCGGCAATGGGGACGTTGGTGTCGGCTGTCCCATGTATCTGCATGGCTGATACCCGTCGCCGCGGTGCGCACGTCTCTAGCTCGAGCGAAGCGGACTGCGCACCAACGGCAGCGAAGACATCCGAGGCCTGGCATGCCAGGCGCAGGGCCATGATGCCGCCGTTGCTGTGGCCGACGGCGTATACGCGTGATCGATCGATGGACTGAGACGTCGCGACGTCCTTCACGACAGCGCGGAGGAAAGCGACATCGTCGACGTTGCGGGTGACCGCGGGCCCGCAGCACTTCCCGCCGTTCCACGTGCGCGCACCGCCGGACCCGTCGGCAAACCGCGTCACGCCGTCGGGGTAGGCCACGATGAATCCGTTCGACGTCGCTAGGCCGTCGAAGCCACTGTTGATCTCGAACTGCAAGCCGCTGCCCAGCCCTCCGTGTAGGGCGACAAGCAGCGGCGCCTTGCCGGCAAGGCCGACGGGCACGAAGAGCCGATAGGTGCGCATAAGTCCGTCGGCGGTCCGCAGCGTGTGCTCGGTGACCGTGCCCATTGCCGCTATCGCAGGCTTGGTCCCGGCGTAGAGGTTGAGTTCCTTCGTGGGGACGGGCGCAGCAGACGCTGGTCCGATCGCGATAGTCGTCATGGCAACAGCGACGACCGCGGTCGCGATGATGAGGCGCTTCACCCGCCCAGTGTCGCAAGGTAAGCAGACGAATGCGCTGCGAAAGACGGCAGCTGCTGACCTCGAGAAGGCCTGCGATTCCCTCGCGTCACCGCCAGCCACGAGGGAATCGGGAAGAGGTATCGCTTCACGCGACTTCCCGGCGCAACGCGGCCTAGGCTGAGCCGTCCCGCCTACCCCCGGAGCCGTCATGCGACGAATCGTCACCGCAGCTCTCGCTGCCACGCTCGGCCTCGCCGGCCTCGTCGCGACGGCCGCACCTTCGGCCGCAGCCAACGGCACGATCCAGGTGTCGGTGACGTCCGGATCGCTGACCGCCGTGGCCAGCGCCAGCCTGGCGGCCTTCGACGGCGCTGACTCCCTGCAGGTCTCTACTCCGTCATCAGGCACGGTGCGTGTGCAGATCTGGGACGAACTCAACGACAAGGCGGGGCCCGCCCTCCTCTGGAGCAGTGACCCCAACTGCACAGCGGCCGGTGCCACCAGCCCCGTTTCGGTGATCACCTGCACGGCGTCCAAGGCATCGGTCAACTTCTCATCCGCTTCTGTCAAGACTTTCACTGTCGTGACTGACGCGACTCCCCTTTCCTTCATCGGTG
>CAJBMR010000395.1 GCA_903954205.1 uncultured bacterium
GCAATGAGCTGCCGTGGCGCGAGTCCATCGCCGATCTCGTCACGATCCCGGAGGATCGCGACGGCCACGTCGACCTCGAGGCGCTCGAGGCAGCCCTGCGCGAGCACCGCGAGCGCCCACTCGTGATCGGGGCGTTCAGCGCGGCCAGCAATGTCACGGGCATCCTCACCGACACCGATGCCGTGACGGAGTTGCTCCACCAGTACGGCGCCCTCGCGGTCTGGGACTACGCAGCGGCCGCGCCCTACGTCGACATCGACATGCACCCGGGAGATCCGGCGATCGCCAAGGACGCCGTGGTGCTGTCACCGCACAAGTTCGTCGGTGGCCCCGGCACGCCCGGTGTCCTCATCATCCGCCGCAACCTGCTGGCCAACACCGTCCCCGTCGTCGTGGGTGGCGACACCGTGGCCTACGTCAACGCCGAGGAGCACGTCTACCTCGACGATCCCGTGCACCGCGAGGAGGCGGGCACCCCCGCGATCATCGAGTCGATCCGAGCGGGCCTGGTCTTCCAGTTGAAGGCGGCTGTCGGCATCGACGTCATTAAAGAGCGTGAGGAGGAGCTGCTCCACCGCGCCGTCGCGTCGTGGAGTGCGCATCCCCGTATCGACATCCTGGGCAATCCCGAGGTCGATCGCCTGTCGATCATCTCCTTCACGATCCGCGCGACCGAGGGCGGCTACCTCCATCACAACGCAGTCGTCGCGATTCTCAACGACCTCTTCGGCATCCAGGCGCGCGGCGGATGCTCGTGTGCCGGGCCCTACGGTCACCGGCTCCTCGGCATCGACCTCGACCAGTCGCATGCCTTCGAGAGCCAGATCAGACAGGGCTGCGAGGGCATCAAGCCCGGATGGGTACGCGTCAACTTCAACTACTTCGTCGAGGACGCCGTCGCCGACTACATCATCGAGGCGGTCCGCCTCATCGCCGATGACGGCGAGCGCCTGCTCCCCCTGTACCGCTTCGATCCATTGACGGGACGCTGGACCCACCGCGAGGGACCCATCGAGCCGCCACTGCGGCTTAGCGATCTCAACTACGACGCGACGGGCTCACTCTCCTATCCACATCACGCCGCACGGCTGCCGCTCAGTGCGCTCGCCGACCACCTGCGCGAGGCGCGCGACCTCCTGGCGGTGCAGCCGCCGGCGCCGCAGGCAGCCACCCTCAGTGCCGACTTCGATGCCTTGCGCTGGTTCCCCCTGCCGGAGACATGCCTTGCGGGTGAGCCAGACAGATGAGTCAGCCCGAGGCCCTGCTGCCGCGGCACGGTCGGCGCCTCGCTCACTTCGCGCGCCTCAGGAAGTGGAGTTGGCCGTCCTAAACGACTTCATCCGTCTGAGCTTTCCTCTAGGGGAGTGGTCCGCGACGCGTCGCGAATGACGGAGACTGCGAACTCAGCATCATCGGACCATGGCCCGAGGTGCCAGGTCGCGAATCGATGCTCCAGGACCAGTCCGGCCGCCGCGAGATCGCGATCAAAGTCGGCCACCGCGTAGCGCTCGGTTTGGAAACCGACGACGAGTACGCCGTCCGGGGCAAGATGGCGACGCATAGAGATCAGCGTGGGGACCTCGGCACCGGGAGCGACGAAGGTGATGACATTGCCCGCGCACACGATCGCGTCAAAGACCTCCGCCGATTCGAGATCAAGAGTGGTGAGATCAGCCCGGACGTAATCGGGCCCGGGATGATCCGCGCGCGCCGCCTCGAGAAGCACCTCATCAATGTCGACGCCCACAACCCGATGCCCGCGGTCGTGCAGGGCAGCCCCAATGCGACCCTGCCCACACCCCGCGTCAAGCACCCTGCTGCCCGGCGCGATCAATGCATCAATCAGTCGCGCCTCACCCTGGATGTCGACGCCCTCTGCTACCAGTTCACGGAAATGGTCGGCGTACGACTGAGAGTGGCCGTCGTCGGTGTCGGTGAACCACCGGGGTGCTGATGTCACGCGCGTCAGCCTATGCCCGCGTCAGGCGATGCTGACAGGCAACGGCCCAGGCTTGATGAGCCACTCCGCTCATGCCGCGAGAGCGGGAGTGAGGGTGCGGAGTTAGCGCTTCAGGCCGGCGGGCACGTCGGCGATGCCCCCACTGACAATCCAACGGTTGTACTCGCTGACAGCCGGGTCGAACGTCACGACGACCGCAGGTCCGGCCTTGTGAATGGCGCAGAAGTCCTTGAAGCCTTCACCCTTGCGCGTGCCGACCATCGTCTTGCCGGGAATCTCCGTGCCCACTTCCTTCACCCCGCGAAGGTCCGACCAGGGGTCATCCACTTCCGCAACGGACTGGACTGCTGTCAACGGTGCGGAGATCGAGTGGACATGCATGGCTTCCACGTCCTCCATGTGACCCAGCTTCAGGACCGCGTCATCTCCATCAATCTCCACCGCTGCCACAGTGACTCCCTCGATCTAGGGGCTGTCGATAAGTGCGCACCGTACCCGCGCCCTGGTCGGGCCGGCAACCGCTGATTTGACCCTCGACACCCCCGAATCCGAACTGTCCTCGCCCGGGTAAACTTCTGAATTGGCTTGGCGCAGGTCTGCCACACGCACGCACGAACGGATGCAGACACGCGCCCCGGCCCCGTAGCTCAGGGGATAGAGCAGAGGTTTCCTAAACCTTGTGTCGGAGGTTCGAATCCTCTCGGGGCCACCACACCTGAGTCACCGCGGCGGCGCGACGCTGAAGGGACAGTTCACGTCCCCCGCCGGCAACCGCAGCGTCGTCAGGTAGCGCGTGATCGCGCCATCCACGCATGTCGAGCCGACCCGGCGATAGAGGCCATGCTGCGTGCCCGTGTAGGAGATGAGGCGCGCGCCGGCGATCGTGCTGGCGGCGACGCGAGCTCGCAGCCAGGGAGTCTTGGGATCGCCCGTCGCATTGACGACCAGCGCGGAATTCGCCAGTCGGATGGGCACGCTCGAACCATCGATCGGCACGCCGATCCGCGGCAACCCGGAGCACCACAGCCCCCTCTGGATGGCCTGGAGGCCAGCCGCGGTCAGCCCCGCTGATGCGGTCGTCTCCGCGATCGCCGCGACCTGCTCAACTGTCGGGCGGTCGGGCCGGTCTGCGCACAGGACGAAGCTCACGATGTAGGGCACGGGCTCGGCCCGGGCCGGTCGTGGCGGCACGGGCTCGATCACGAGTCCGCGCTCGCGAGCCGCTCGATCGAGTGCCTGGAAGGTCGAACGGAATCCGTCGTAGCGGCCCTGCATCCAGAGTGATGCCACCAACCTGTCTAGGCCGAGCAGATCCGTGGCGAAGCGTGGGTAGGGCTCGCCGAGGAAGTCCAGCGGCCCATCGTCCAGGGCAGCGATGACCCGGCTGACCTTGCGGCTGAACCCTGCTGGGTACTGACCCGCGAAGGTTCGCAGCGCCGTCGACCAGGCCCACGCCATGGTGGATGCCTGCTGCAACTGTGTTTGATTAGTGGGAGCCACACCGTCGAGGACGAGCGCGCGCACCCGGTCGGGATACTCCCGCGCATACGCCATGCCGACGGTCGTGCCATAGCTCACGCCGTTGTAGGTCCAGCGTGCGACACCGAGTGCGGCGCGCAAGGCCTCGAGGTCACGGATGACGTAGTGGGTGCCGAGATAGGGAGCGAGATCAGGGTTCGCTGCCAGGCAGTCTGCGAGCGCGATCGACATCGAGTCGGCGTACGCCGTCGCGACCGCACGCCAGTCGACCGGCCCCGCCTGCGGAAGCTCGCCGTAGGTCGCCGTGCCGTCGCAGCCCTCGAGCGCGGGCGTGCTTTCGCCCACACCGCGGGGATCCCACGCGACGATGTCGTAGTGCCGCAGGATCGCCGGCGGCAGAGCGCCCGACGGCCCGTAGGGCCCTCCGTTGAGCCACGTGCCCAGGGTGCCTACGCCTGAGCCCCCGGGACCACCGGGGTTAAAGGTGTAGGTGCCCTTGCGCTCGCCCGTCGCCCGGTGCACGGCAAAGAAGATGGACGCGCGTCGCGGATCATCTGGGACGGCCCAGTCGATCGGGACGTCGAGGGTGCCGCACTCCACGTCGTCCGGAAGATCCGACGGGCAGTCCACCCACGTGATGGGCCGGTCCTGCTCCGTCTGCACATCAGGGCTTGCCCACGCGGGGGCAACACCCAGCACCAGACCCAAGGCAGCCACAACCGTCGCCGCACGCATCCCTCGCATGTCCGGACACTATCCGCCCGCCGAATCTGGTCTAGCCCACGCGACCGGTGAGCGGTGGCAGGTCCTTGCGCGCCAGGGCCCGGAATGCGCGCCCTACTCCTCCACTCGCTCCATGCGGGCGGGGAAGAGCCGCCAGGCGAGGAGTGCACCCGCGAGGACGATGGCGCCGGCGACCATGAGGGCCGTCGTCATGCCGGAGACGAAGGCATTGCCCGCCACCTGGCGGATGGGGGTGGCGATTTCGGCGGGGAGCTGGGCTACGGCGAGCGAACCCGCCGCCAGGGACTCACGCACGGCCTCCACGACGGATGCAGGAATCGACGCGATCGCATCGCCGGCCGCCGTGATCTGCGCCTCGATCTCGTTGCGGTAGCCCAGTGAGAGCAGCGAGCCGAGGATCGCGACGCCGAGTGAACCGCCCAGCTCAGCGACGCCATCGTTGACCGCCGAGCCCATCCCCGCCCGCTCACGCGGCACCGAAGCGAGCACGGCATTGGTCGCCTGGGGCAGGACCATGCCGAGGCCAAGGCCCATGAGAC
>CAJBMR010000396.1 GCA_903954205.1 uncultured bacterium
ACGAAGGCGTAGTTGTCGAGGACATCGAGGATGCCCGCGACCGGGACGAGCACATCGTCATCGGAGACCTCGATGTCCTGCTCGCTGAAACCGCCGGGGCGGCGCTCCCGACGATCGCGGAACCGATCGCGGCCCCGACGACGTCGGCGACGCGAGCCACCATCCTCATCGTCGTAGCCGTCATCGCTGTTGTCGCCGCGATTGTCACTGCGGTTGTCGCTGCGGTTGTCGCCGCGTGTGTCGCTGCGGGTGCCGCCGCGATTGTCACTGCGGTTCTCGCTGCGATTGGAGTTGCGGTTGTCGCCGCGGTTGTCATTGCGGTTGTCATTGCGGGGGGCGCGCTCGCGCTCACCCTGCTCGGCCGTGTCGGTCTTGTCCGACCGGTCGGCGGCACGGTCCTTGTCAGCCTTGTCGGCCGAGCGACCCTTAGCGCCTGCAGCGCCGTTGTCGGCGGTGCGTCCGTTGCCGCCGGAGCGGCCGGAAGACTGCTTGGCGCTGATCGCCTCGATGAGTGCGCTCTTGCGCATGGTGCTGGCCCCCGTGATGCCCAGGGACTGGGCGAGCTGCTTGAGCTCGGGCAACAGCATTCCGGAGAGCCCGGAAGCCGACTTGCCTGCGGTGGCGGTGGCGGTATCGCTCACGTGTGATTCCTTCGTCATGCCCGACACCAGGGTGGAATCGGGGGTGCGCGCCGAGTGAAGACCTGGCTGCGCGGTGTCCGCTATGCCGTTCGAGGCATTCCCTAGATCAACAGGGGGAGATCAACGGGAGGGGAGAGAAACGTCCCTACACGGACAAGGAGAGGTTAGCACCCGGCCGGGAGGGATGCCTCATGACCCCCGAACGTGCACGCGAGCGCCCTCCCCGTCGACCGCCACGGCGAGAGTCCGCCAGCCATCTGGCACCGCGGCTGTCGCGACGGCGCGCTCCTGCTCATCGACCGTGAAAGCGAGGATGGTGGGACCTGCCCCTGACACGACTGCGGGGATGCCGCCTTCGCGCAGCGACAGCATGAGCGCGTGCGACTGCGGATACGCGTGAGCTCGCGCATCCTGGTGAAGGCGGTCCTCTGTCGCAGGGAAGAGCATGGACGGATCCGCGACGAGTGCATGGGAGAGCAGCGCCGTGCGGCCCAGGTTGAACACCGCATCGGAACGCGACACCGTGTCGTCGAGGAGCGTGCGTGCCTCCTTCGTCGCCATGGACTGCTGCGGAATGAGGATGACGGGCACGATCGACGGATGGGTGGCACGAGTCACCGCACTCGCGTGGGTGTCGTCGACTGAGTCGACCCATGCGGTCGTGAAGCCACCGAGCAACGCCGCTGCGACGTTGTCCGGGTGGCCTTCCATGCGCGTGGCAAGTCCGAGGACCTCATCGTCGGGGAGCAACTCCTCCCCCTCCTCCACGAGCCCCCGCGCGAGCAGGATTCCCGCGACGATGGCGGCCGCGGACGAGCCCAGGCCTCGGCCCTGGGGGATGCCATTGCGGCAGCGGAGGACGAACCCGGGCGCGGACAGTCCCATCGCCTCCCACGCTGACCGCATCGCACCAGCCACCAGGTGCCTCTCATCACTCGGCAGGGAGCCCGCCCCTTCGCCCTCGACGGTGACGAGGACCCCGGGATCGTCGGTCACCATGGCGACCAGGTGATCGTGTAGCGCGAGTGCGAGACCTAGGGAGTCGAATCCCGGGCCGAGGTTGGCACTCGTCGCGGGGACCACGACCTCGACGCCGACGGAGCGGAAACCCATCTCCTAACCCCGCAGCCCCAGCGCAGCCGCGGCCACTGCCGCGTCGACCGGGACGATGATCGGATCGGGCGCGGCCTCCAGCGCCCACTGGGGATCCTTCAGTCCGTTGCCCGTGAGCGTGCACACGATCGTCTGCCCCGCATCCAGCTGTCCGCGCTCGTGCGCCTGCAGCAACCCCGCGACACCTGCCGCGCTTGACGGCTCGCAGAAGAGTCCTTCCTTCGACGCGAGCAGTCGATACGCCGCGAGGATCTGCTCATCAGTCACAGAATCGATCATTCCTCCGGAATCATCACGCGCGGCGATGGCGTAATCCCAGGAGGCCGGGTTGCCGATGCGGATGGCCGTCGCGATGGTCTCGGGCTTGACTACGCGAGCACCGCTGACGAGAGGGGCGGAGCCGGCAGCCTGGAAGCCCCACATGCGCGGTAGCCGAGTGGAGTGCCCGGCAGCGGCGTACTCGTTGTAGCCCTTCCAGTACGCCGTGATGTTACCCGCGTTGCCCACGGGCAGGCAGTGGATGTCGGGGGCATCGCCGAGGAGATCGACCACCTCGAAGCTGGCGGTCTTTTGCCCCTCGATGCGGTCGGGATTCACGCTATTGACGAGGGAGACCGGGTAGTCGTCCGCGAGGCCGCGCGCGAGGGTGAGGCAGTCATCGAAGTTGCCCTCGACCTGCAGCAGGCTCGCGCCATGGATGATCGCCTGGGCGAGCTTGCCCATCGCGATCTTGCCCTCGGGCACGAGAACGGCGCAGACCATGCCGGCCTTGACCGCGTACGCCGCGGCACTCGCCGACGTGTTGCCCGTGGATGCACAGATGACAGCGCGCGCACCCTCCTGGGCAGCCTTGCTGATCGCCATCGTCATCCCACGATCCTTGAAGGAGCCCGTGGGATTGGCGCCGTCGTACTTCAACCACACCTGGCAGCCGGTCATCTCGCTGATGGTGCAGGCGTAGACGAGCGGCGTGCCGCCCTCGCGCAGGGTGACGACGGGCGTCGCGTCGTCGACCGGAAGCCACTGGCGGTACTCCTCGATGAGCCCGCGCCACTGGGGAGCGCCGGCGGTCATGAGCCCGCCTCCCCCTCGACGCGCATGACGCCCACGACCTGCTTGACCACATCGAGCCCGCGCAGCGCTTCGATCGTGCGGCTCAGATCGCCGTCCTTTGCCAAATGCGTACGCACGATGAGGCCGGCGTCGTCCCTGTGCCCTTCCTGGCGCACGACCTGGATGCTCACGCCGTTGTCCGAGAAGGCGCGCGCAACGGTGGCGAGCACACCCGGACGGTCAGCGACGTCGAGATTGACGTAGTAGCGCGTGCGCGCCTGATCGATGCCCCGGATCTCCAGGGCCGCGTACGTCGACTCGCGGGGACCGTGCCCACCCGAGCGGAGATTGCGTGCCACCGCCACCACGTCACCCAGGACAGCGCTCGCGGTCGGAGCGCCGCCCGCACCGCGGCCGTAGAACATCATCTCTCCGGCGCTCTCCGCCTCAATGAAGACAGCGTTGAAGGCGTCACGGACGCTCGCCAGGGGGTGGCTGCGCGGCACCATCGTGGGGTGCACCCGGACGATCACCCCACCGCCGTCCTCCGTGCGCTCGGCAACGGCGAGCAGCTTGATGACGAATCCCATGTCGCGCGCCGCGGCGACATCAGCGGCCGTGACGCCGGTAATGCCCTCACATGAGACGTCGTCGAAGGTGACGCGGGTATGGAAGGCGAGCTCCGCGAGGATCGCTGCCTTGGCCGCGGCGTCAAGGCCGCCGACATCGGCCGTGGGGTCAGCCTCGGCGTAGCCGAGACGCTGCGCCTCAGCCAGCACGTCGGAGTAGTCGGCACCCTCCTCGTCCATCTTGCTGAGGATGAAGTTGGTCGTGCCGTTGACGATGCCGAGGACCTTCTCCACGCGCTCGCCGGCGTGTGAGTCGCGCAGCGGTCGCTGGAGCGGGAGCGCACCGGCGACCGACGCCTCGAAGTAGAGGTCGACGCCGTTGTCCGCGGCGGCGGCGTAGAGCGTGGCGCCGTCGGCGGCGAGCAGCGCCTTATTGGCCGTCACCACAGAGGAGCCCGCTGCCATTGCTTGCAGGATGAGGGTGCGTGCCGGCTCGATACCGCCCATGACCTCAACGACGATGTTGCTGCCCCGCGCCGCGAGTGCGGCAGCATCGTCGGTGACGAGATCGGCGGGGATGCCGTCGCGCGGCTTCGACGCATCGCGCACGGCCACGCCCACGAGTTCGAGGGGCGCACCGATGCGCGCGGCGAGATCCTCGGAGTGCTCGAGGATGAGTCGGGCGACCTGGGATCCGACGGTGCCCCCGCCCAGCAGGGCGACGGTGATCGGCGCGGACATCGGGACTCCTCAGGCTCGGCTAAGGGCCCTAGCCTCTCAGACCGCGGCGCCCGGATCGAGGGCGAGGAGGTCCTGCTCCGTCTCCCGACGCAGCACGACACTGCAGTCGCCCCGGCGGACCCCGACAACCGCGGGGCGCGGGAGGTAGTTGTACTGGGAGGCCATCGAGCGGCAGTAGGCACCGGTCGCGGCCACGGCGAGTAGGTCACCTTCGCGCACGTCGCCGGGCAGCCACGCGTCACGCACGATGACATCGCCACTTTCGCAGTGCTTGCCCACGACCCGGCACAGCACCGGATCCACATACGAGACACGAGAGGCGAGGGCCACGGTGTAGTCCGCGTCGTAGAGCGCGGTCCGGATGTTGTCGCTCATCCCGCCATCGACCGAGACGTAGACGCGCTCATGCCCGTGGTCGAGTTCGACGGGCTTCACGGTGCCCACCTCGTAGATCGTCACGCCAGCGGGCCCGACGATGGCGCGACCCGGCTCGAAGGCAAGCCGCGGCACGCGAAGTCCCGCGCGCACGCACACCCCGTCGACGATCGCCTCGATCGCCTTGGCCATAGCTCCCACCTCGAGCGGGTCGTCATCGCTCACGTAGGCGATCCCCATGCCGCCGCCCAGATTGAGTTCGGCGACCTCGATGCCCTCGGCGTGCAACTCACCCATCAGACCAACCAGTCGAGATGCCGCGACCTCGAAGCCGGCGGCATCGAAGATCTGAGAGCCGATGTGGGAGTGCAGGCCGCGGAAGTCCAACTCCGGGGCAGCCACCACCGCCTCGATCGCTTCCCGCGCCGCCCCGGAAGCGAGGGACAATCCGAACTTCTGGTCCTCATGTGCCGTGGCGATGAACTCGTGAGTGTGCGCCTCCACGCCCACGGTCACGCGGACGAGCACGGAGGGGCTTACGCCGAGGTCGCGCGCCACCCCTGCCACACGATCGACCTCCGCCAGGGAGTCCACCACGATCCGACCGACTCCGGCCTCGAGCGCGCGCCGGATCTCCTCGCGCGACTTGTTGTTGCCGTGTAGGAGGAGACGATCACCGGGCACCCCCGCCGCCAAAGCAACGGCGAGTTCGCCTCCGGTCGCCACGTCGATACCCAGCCCCTCCTCCACGGCCCAGCGCGCGACCGCTGTGGACAGGAATGCTTTTGCGGCGTAGTAGACGTCGGCTCGACCGGTGTCGTACGCCGAGCGGAAGGCCGCGGCGCGGCCACGGAAGTCCTCCTCATCAAGGAGGAAGACGGGGGTGGCGAAGTCCCGGGCGGCGTCCCGCACATCTACGTCGCCGATCACCAGCGCGCCGTCAGGGTTGCGATGAGCGCCCTGCGGCCAGACGAGCGCGTCGAGCGCACCGGGATCACCGGACGGGGCGGCAGGTGCGGGGGAAGAGGTGAGGACCTCCCCGTGCCGCGGGCCAGCGGGATGCGCGCGCATGCCACAAGGCTAGTCACCGGACTGATCCGGCCTCTTTGAGCCGCGCTGTACTTCGACCATGTGCCGGCACGGGCAGGGGTGGAGGACCACACTGTTTCCATGTCCGACGACACCTCCAGCGGCCGGAATCCGACGCCCCCGACCCCCGACGGCTCCACCGCGCCGGACGTGGCCCGCCTCCAGGCAGAGGTGGAGGAGCTCAGGGCTGAGGCCGCTCGACTCCGGGCCCAGGTCGCAGCGTTGACGGCACCCCCGCCCGCGGGGGAGGTGGTCGCAGCTCCGGACACGAAGCGCCGGGGAGCCCTCCCGGAGATCATCGGGTACATCGGTGCTGCATTCATCGTCGGCGCAGGCTTGACCTTGGCGAGCCAGACCTGGGCGTTGTGGCCAAAGCCCGTCCAGTTGGGGGTCGTCACCCTTGGCGCAATCGCGCTCTACGTCACGGCGCTGATCGTGACGACTACCGCGGGTGGCCTCCAATCCCTGCGCGATCATGCAGCTCGGCGCCGCCTCGTAGGCGTACTCCTCGCCGTCGCCATACCCCTGGTCGTCTCCGCCTTGGTCGTGGCACTGGAATGGGCCGGAGTCGACATCGATACCGAGGGCACCTATTGGCCCATCGGACTCGCGTCCATTGCCCTGGTGGCCGCGGCCATCGCTGCGTGGTGGGCACCCGGGGCGGTACCCACTCTCAGCGTCGCCGCAACTGGACTCATCTGGCTGTGGTTGGTCACCAGCCGGATTCTCGGATCGTGGGAGCAGCCCCTCGTGATTGCGACCGTCAGTGCGGTGTGCGCGGTGGGCTGGCTCATCATCGCACCGCGGTTCCTACCACCACGAGTTCTGACAGAAGCCCTTGGCGTGACCGCTTTCATCGGGCTGCAACTGGTCAATGCCTTCACAACCTTGGATTCGTCCCTGCCAGACGACAGCGGACAGCAGCAACTCATGTGGGCGACGTGGTTCTCGCGGATCGCGCTCCTGATCTTCGCGCTCGTCGCGGTGGCCATCTTCGCGCGGGGCGGCTCGTGGGTATGGGCAGCAGGAGGAGTGATCGCTGCCGGGGCAGGTGCACTCTCGATCGCCGGGCAGACGCTGGGCATGGTCGCGGGGCTCTTCGTGGCAGGAGTCATCCTGTTGGCAGTGTCCGGGGCGATTCTGATCGCTCGTGCGCGACGTAGGGATGAATCAGTTACATCCGATCCGGCGCGGTGACCCCGCAGAGGGCAAGGCCGTTGGCCAAGACCTGACGGGTCGCCGCGCAGAGCCAGAGCCGTGCGAGATGGATGGGCTCGGTGGGCTCATCGCCACGCGGCAGCACGCGGCAGGCGTCGTAGAAGCGGTGGTAGGCCGTCGCCAAGGACTCGAGATAGCGCGGCACACGATGCGGCTCGCGCAGTTCGGCCGCGGAGGCGACAACGGCGGGGAACTCCGCCAGTGCCCGCAGCAATTCACCCTCTCGCTCATGCGCGAGCAGCGCGGGGTCATAGCCCGCTGACTGCCAGTCGATGCCGAGGTCGGCCGCGTTGCGCAGCACGGAGCTCACGCGCGCGTGGGCGTACTGCACATAGAAGACGGGGTTGTCATTGGTCCGCTGCACGAGCAGGTCGAGATCGAGGGTGAGTGGCGAATCGACCGGGTAGCGGATGAGGGAGTAGCGCGCCGCGTCGACGCCCACCTCCTCGACCAGCTCCTCCAGGGTGATGAGGGTGCCCGCGCGCTTGGAGAGTTTGACCTCCTCGCCGTTCTGCAT
>CAJBMR010000397.1 GCA_903954205.1 uncultured bacterium
GACCTCGCCGCCCTCTCGGATCGCGATGATCCCGAATCCGCGCTCGTCCTCGGGCGCGTCGACGATGTCGGAGATGAGCTGGCGGTATCGGGGCTCGAAGATATGCAGGGGCAGGACAAGGCCCGGGACCAGGACGCTGGACAGCGGGAAGAGGGGGATGACTCGTGATGACGTCACCCCTGCAGGCTAGACCTACAATCGTGGGCGTGATCCAGCGCATCGACCTCCGGGGCTCGGACGCCGACCCCCGCGCCGTGCTGCCGCGAGCGGCCATCGACGTGGAGGAGGCCACCGCCACCGTCCTGCCGATCGTGCGCGATGTCCAGGCGCGCGGGGCTGAGGCCGTGCTCGACTGGACCGAGCGCTTCGATGGCGTGCGTCCGGCGCACCTGCGCGTGCCTGCGGAGGCAATTGCCCAGGCCGTATCCGAGCTCGACCCGGCTGTCCGCGCCGCGCTCGAGGAGTCGATCCGCCGAGCCCGCATCGTGCACTCCGACCAGGTACGCGCCGAGACGATCACGACGGTCGTCGAAGGCGGCACCGTCACCGAGCGCTGGGTGCCTGTCGCCCGCGTGGGTCTGTATGTCCCGGGTGGGCGTGCCGTCTATCCCAGCAGCGTGGTGATGAACGTCGTACCCGCGCAGATCGCTGGCGTGGCATCCCTGTGCGTCGTCTCACCGGCCCAGGCAGATCACGATGGCCTGCCCCACCCCACGATCCTGGCCGCGTGTGGACTCCTCGGGGTCGACGAGGTCTACGCCGCCGGCGGCGCGCAGGCGATCGCCATGCTCGCCTACGGCGTTGACCTGCCGGGTGGTGGCCGTTGCGAGCCCGTCGACATGGTGACGGGGCCCGGCAACGTCTGGGTGACCGCGGCGAAGCGCGTGCTTAAGGGTCAGATAGGCATCGACTCCGAGGCCGGGCCCACCGAGGTCGCCGTGCTCGCCGATGACACCGCCGACCCCGTGCACGTGGCGGCCGACCTCATCAGCCAGGCGGAGCACGACACCCTGGCCGCCGCCGTCCTCGTGACCACGTCCCCGGAGCTCGCCGATGCCGTGGATCGCGAGATCGACGACCAGCTCGCCCGCACCAAGCACGTGGAGCGCATCACCGAGGCCCTTTCAGGGCCGCAGAGCGGCATCGTCCTCGTCGATGACATCGCCCAGGGCCTCCGTGTCGTCGACGCCTACGCCGCCGAGCACCTGGAGATCCACACGCGCGATGCGCGTGACGTCGCCCTGCGCGTGCGCAACGCCGGTGCGATCTTCGTGGGCACGCACGCGCCCGTCTCGCTCGGCGACTACTGCGCGGGCTCCAATCACGTGCTGCCCACGGGCGGGTCCGCGACACACGCTTCTGGGCTGTCGGTCCAGACCTTCCTCCGCGGGATCCACATCATCGACTACGACCGTGCGGCCCTCGCGGGAGTCGCCGGACACGTCGTCGCACTCGCCCTTGCGGAGGACCTCCCCGGTCACGCCGCCGCGATCACCGTCCGCCTGCCGGACTAGGGGACGCCATGACATGGACCCCGCCCGTGCGCGACGACCTGCAGGGACAGACGCCGTACGGCGCGCCCCAGATCGACGTCCCCGTGCGCCTCAACACCAATGAGAATCCGTTCCCGCCTTCGGCCGCGCTCGCCGAGGCGATGGGGCGTGCCGCATCGGAAGCCGCCGCGTCGCTCAATCGCTACCCCGACCGCGAAGCCTGGGCGCTGCGCGAGGCGCTGACCGCCTACCTGCTGCGCGAGTCCGGTGTCCGCGTCGACCCGGAGATGGTGTGGGCGGCCAATGGCTCCAACGAGGTGATGCAGCACATCTTCGCGGCGTTCGGCGGCCCCGGCC
>CAJBMR010000398.1 GCA_903954205.1 uncultured bacterium
GCCGACGCGCACGGCCTTGGCCGAGCGCAGCGCGATGACACCGTCGCTGACGGTGAAGGCCGGGTCATAGGTGAAGCAGGAGTCGGGGAGGCCCTCAAGTGGGGGCAGCTCGATGACGTCGCAGCCCAGTCGCTGGAGGATGCCCGCGAACGCCGCGTGCTGGTCGATGAGCAGGTCTACGTCGAGGGGCTGCGCCCAGTGGGCTTGGGCGAAGTCCGATGCGGGAGCGGGCGCGCGCACGGCCACGCGTCGCAGCGGTGCGCTCATCGACGTGACGCCGTAGTCCATCAGTCCTCCTACCGGATGCCGTGCGCCGACATTAGCCCCCCATGCGGGCGAGGATCGAGGTGAGGCGCAACTGGTTGTAGCGAAGCACGAGGAAGAAGACCATGTTGCCGATGAAGACGATGCAGAACCACAGCAGGATCAGCTGCCAGGGGTTGAAGGGCACGATCAGGAGGAAGGTGAAGGCGGAGAGGAAGTGCACCCACTCGCCCCGGCGCACCTCGATGAGATAGGCGCGCAGGCTGGCCACATCGATGCCGAAGAGGCTGGACTTGCTCTCCCCGCCAAACCATGACCCACCCTCCGGCAGCCACTTGGCAAACCACGGGATCCCGACACGGCGGTAGACGCGGACGCGATCCCAGCGCGTGAGCCGCAAAGGACCGCGATCGCGGTCGAACCACCGATCAGGGCAGCGGGGGGCAACGAACCCGATGACGACCGCGCAGGCGGCGAGAATGAGGAAGTCGATGATGCCCATACGAAGCATCTCTCCTCCGTCCATCTCTCCTCCCTCCTCGACCGTTGCTCGCGAGCAGGCTACCCGCGGGCACCCAGGTCACCGCGACGCTGACCGTTGTCCGGAAACGCCGTATCGCGGCCGGCGGGGACCTAACATCGCGGGGTGGCACTCTCCCGTCGTCGATTCATCGCAGCCGCGTCGGCTCTCGCCGCCTCGTGGGGGGTATCGATCGAGACGATGGGGCGCGCGCTCTCCGCACCCCTGCGTGCCACCGACACGCCCACCACCCTCCTGCAGACCATCAAGTTCGCCGCCCAGCCGGTGCGCGGCGACTACCGCACACTGCTCGCGGGCGCGGGCGAGGATTTCATCCCGCGCTTCGACCTCTTGGGGCGCGAGGCCGACGCGGCCCGCGTGTCCTCACGACGCTCCCTCTACTACTTCGCCCACCTGTCGGATATCCATGTGATCGACGCGCAGACGCCCGCGCGCATGGATGCCATTCAGAGCATCTCCCCCAACCTCTTCACCGATGCCTGCCGGGCACAGGACACTCTGACGGTGCACGTCCTGGCCTCCATGGTGGACAGCGTGGCGGCGTCGCAGACCAGCGCGGTGACAGGCGCTCCGCTCGCGAGTGCGCTCAGCACGGGTGACAGCGCCGACAACCTGTCGCAGCTGGAGACCCGTTGGTACATAGACATCCTTGATGGCAAGGAAGTGCTGGCCAACAGCGGTGCGGCCGGCGCCTACGAAGGGCCGCAGGTGTGGTCGGAAGCGACGTACGCCTACCACCCCGAGGATCCTGCGGGAGATACCTTCGGCCCACTGGGATTCCCCACCGTGCCGGGCATGCTCACGGCTGCAGTGAGCAATCCGGTGCAGAGCCAGGGCCTGCCGGTGCCCTGGTACGCC
>CAJBMR010000399.1 GCA_903954205.1 uncultured bacterium
CATCCCGGACAATTCCTCCTCTGGCGCGGGGGCATTGCCGTAGGTGACTTCGACGGCAATCCGCTGCTCTCCAGCGCTGACCGAGGTCTTCCCGGGCCGACAGCCCACGACGTCGCCAGCGTCTTGCGGGGCTTCGACCACGTCGCCATCGCCGCCGCACGTCGGGTCGACGACCCCGATGCGGTGGTCCGCGGGCGCCAGTTGGCGAAGCAGGCGCGTGGTGCGGCACTGAATGCCTATCTCGGTGCGGAGGGAGTGCCCTCACTCGATGTTGGACTGCTCGAAGCGCTGGAGACTCTCTCTCCCCTGCACGAAGCGGTCTATGCCTCCACGTACCTGGAGCGCTGGCGCTATGTGCCGCTTACCGTCCTGAACGATCCGTGACGCCCTACGAATTCATCTCGCGTGCGATAGCCGCCGCGAACGCGTCAACGTCCTCCGCGGTGGTGTCCCAGGAGCACATCCAACGCACCTCACCCGTGTGGTCGTCCCAGGTGTAGAAGCGGTAGTCGCGCTGGAGTCGCTCAGTGACAGCCGGCGGCAGGATTGCGAAGACCGCGTTGGCATCGACTCGGCGCATGACGTCAACGCCGGGGATGGCGCGAACGGCGACCTCGAGGCGACGCGCCATCTCGTTGGCATGGCTCGCATTGCGCAGCCACAGGTCATCAGTGAGCAGTGCGGCCAGCTGCGCGCTCACGAATCGCATCTTGCTGGCCAGCTGCATCGCGGACTTGCGCAGGAAGGGCACGTCGCGCGCGAGGTCAGGGTCGAGCACGATGACCGCCTCGGCTCCCATGGCGCCATTCTTCGTGCCGCCGAAGGACACTGCATCGACACCGACGTCAGTGGTGATCTCACGCAGGGCGACACCGAGACTCGCGGCCGCGTTGGCCAGCCGCGCGCCATCGAGATGCAGACGCAGCCCGCGCGAGTGCACGTGGTCGGCGAGCCGGCCCAGCTGATCGACGGTGTAGGCCGTGCCGAGCTCTGACGACTGCGTGATCGTCACGACCGCCTGCTGAGCGCGATGCACGTCACCCGCGCGCACGGCATGCACGTCGACGAGTTCCGGGGTGAGCAAGCCATCGGCCGTGGGGACGGTCCACAGCTTGAGCCCGGCGACCTTCTCGGGAGCGCCACCCTCGTCGACATTCACGTGCGCGGACTCAGCGCAGATCACGGCTTCCCAGGGCCGGCACATTGACTGCAATGCCACGACATTGGCGCCCGTCCCATTGAAGACCGGGAAGACCTCCGCCTGCGGGCCGAAGTGCTCACGCACAAGCTTGCGCAGGCGCTCGGTCTCATCGTCATCGCCGTAGGCCACCGCGTGGCCGGCGTTGGCACGAGTGAGTGCCTCCAGGACCTCCGGGTGGATGCCGGCGTAGTTGTCGCTGGCGAAGCCCCGCCAGGGTGCAGACATGTCAGGCCTCCGTGAGGTCGCGGCGCGCTCCGTTGGGAGCATCACCCCCGACGATCCCATGGATCGACGCCGCGAGGTCCACCGTGTCGGTGTAGCCGGGGAAGGACTGCTCCGGCTGAGACTCCCGCATCGACGCATCGACCAGCGCCTTGACCGCGACGATGACCGCGCGCGCAGAGGTGTCCTTGAATGAGTGGGCGAGACCCCCCACCCAGGTTTCGGCTGCAGCCTTGGCGGTCGCATAGGCGACATTTCCCGCCGTGGGCTTCGTCGCGGAGGTGCTCGACACGATCACGTAGCAACCACCCGAGGCGATGAGTGCATCACGGAAGGCCACGGTCGTCGTGCGTACCGTGCCGAAGACACCGGGTGCAATCGCACTCCAGGCCTCCAGTGCACCAAGGTCGACTGTCTTCGAGCCCTGCCATCCGCCGACGAGGTGCACGACCGCATCGATGCGCCCGTGACGTGCCAGCACATCGTCACGGAATCGCACGACGTCATCGACATCGAGTAGGTCGACGACGGCCGCCTCGCCAGACACGGGCGCCGCCGCCTCCTGAGCCAGATCCTCACGCCGATCGACCACGATTACGTCGTGATCTGAGCCAAGCGAACGAGCGACCGCGCGGCCGCCCATGCCGGCCCCCAGCACGATGGCGACGGGGCGAGTCATGCCGCCATCCCCGTAATGCCGCGGGCAGAATCGATGGCCGACGCGAGGGCCTTGCGCAGGGACTCGTAGAACACATTGAGCGGGAACTCGTCCGGGAGAACAGCGTCGACAGCCTCACGCGGCTCACTCGGCAGTGCTTGCGCGCCACGAGCCCATACCGACTGCGGATGCGGAGGCACGAGCGAACTCACGAATTCGTAGGCGGCCAGCCAGTGGCCGAGGCGAGAGCGATCGATGCCTTCGCGGTAGAGCGTCTCGACCTCATCGCACAGTGCATCCATGCTGTCTTGGACGCAAGACCAGTCGATCACCAGCGTGTTGTCGGTCCAGCGAATCACACCGGCCTTGTGCAGCCAAGCGAAGATAATCTGCCCCGCAAGGCCGTCGTAGTTGCGCACGCGATCTCCCGTCGTGGGAAACCGGAAGAGTCGGTCGAAGAGGATGGCGAGGCGCACGTAGGGGGCGAGCACGACTCCGCTCTCCTCGAGGTGGCGCGTCTCGCGGAAGGTCCACAGATCGCAACGCAATTCTTCGAGGCCGTACATCCAGTAGGGCATCCGCTGCTTGATCATGAAGGGGTCGAACGGCAGATCGCCGTGACTGTGGGTGCGGTCATGCACGAGATCCCACAGCACGAAGGTCTCCTGGGCGAGGCGCTGGTCGGCAAGCAGGAGTTCAGCTTCGGGGGGCAGGGCCACGCGCAGCTGCTCGGCGGCCGCCTGGGACACGTGCCGGAAGCGAGCAGCCTCGCGGTCGCAGAAAATGCCACCCCAGGTGAACTTCACAACCTCGCGCGTCGCCACCGTCTCCGGGAAGAGCACGGCCGAATGTGTGTCGTATCCGGAAGTGAAGTCCACGAATTCGATCGGCACGAAAGCGGCGTTGTCGTACGCCGTCGCCTCGAGTGCGGCGATCCACTCAGGCCAGACCGTGCGCACCACGACGGCCTCGACGTTGCGGTTGGGGTTGCCGTTCTGGGTGTACATCGGGAAGACGACCAGGTGCTCCACGCCGTCACGACGATGCTCGTCGGGATGGAAGAGCTGCAGCGAGTCGAGGAAGTCCGGCACTCCCAGGCCACCTTCACGCCATGACCGGAAGTCCGTCACGCACGCAGCGAGATAGTCGGCCTGATGCGGCACGAGTGGAGCGAGCTGCTCCAGGTCGAGGATGATCCGATCGATGCACGCGCGGGCCAGGGCAACATCGCCGCTGACGGACCCATCCGCCTCCTGGAGCGGACGCAGCGTCTCGACGGCATCGACGAGATCGGCCCACGCAGCGTGCTCGACGATGGCACTGCGCTGCTCCTCAAACCCGCCGGCACTGCGCCGAGCCGCTGTCCACGTGACGAGTCGCTGCCAGAGCACACGATTATCGAGATCACCGATGGAGTCATCGCCGGCGAAATCCGAGTCGGCGACGACGAGGACGCGGCCTTCTCCAGCATCCACCCCCGCAATCACGGGCGCGCCAGCTGGCATCGCGGTGTCGGCAGTGCGCGCGAAGACATACGCGTCATCGGCAACGTCGAGGACGCCCGCCCGGTAGACGCACGCACCCGAGACGCCGGCAAAGACATCGGTGCCACGCGCCGTCGAAGGTGCCATGAGCAGCCAGGTCGACACGTCGTTGAAGCGGTGCACCGGATCCTGAGCGGTGCACGTGACGACATCGATGCCGAAGCGAGTGGTGATCTCGGAGAGGTTGTTGCCGTACTTCGACTGCTCGGTCTCCGCCAGGACAAGCAGGCCCCCACCTGCGCGCACGAATGCTTCGATGGCGCCCACCTCGGCGGTGGAGTAGACGGGCGAGCCCTCGCCGGTCGTCGCCTCCCACTCGTCAGTGGAGCAGTGCGGCAGGACGAGCACGTCGACAGCACGCAGGGTCTCGGCATCGATGGGACCCGTGATGTGCGCCTCCACCTCGAAGCCCGCTCGGCGCAGCACCTCCGCGGCCTCCGCGTAGGAGGCATCCGCCGGGTTGGCCGGCGCCATGCGTGCGGCTAGGTCCAGACGTGTGGTCCAGGCCTGGCGGTGGCTCTCGTCGATGAGCACGCGAGCGAGGGGACGCATGACGACTCCTGTGTGAGGGGCTGTGGCGGGGGGCGGGGACGCGTCCCTAGCCTACCCGATGCCGAAAGATCTCCCGCACAAAGACGGTTTCACCGGAAGATCTCCCGTTTCCTACTCGGGCTGGCACCGGAACTCGGGAATTTCGAGACATCACACGTCGTGCAGCCAACGTTTCGTCCCGAAGTTCGCCTCCCCCTCACCGCGAGTGTGCAGGTGCGGGCCACTTTCACCCACTCAAGGCAGTCGCAACTGCACACTCGCGTGAACGGCCTGATGGGGTCGCTAACGTCGGGCCATGCGGAGCAACTGGTCGAGCACCGTCGATCTTGGGGGCAGCGAGGCCCGTCCCGGCTCCGCCGCCGACGTAGCCAATCTCGTGCGCGGCGACGCACCGGTGCTGGCACTGGGCAGTGCCCACTCCTTCAGTGCGGTTGCCGTGACCCCCGGCCTCCACATCGACACCGCCGGCCTGCCCGCCGACATACGCGTCGAGGGCACCACAGCATCCGTGGGGGCAGGCACGACGTACGCCGCCCTCGGGCGCGAGCTGCACGCTCGCGGTGTGGCGCTCGCTGCCATGGCCTCCCTGCCACACATCACCGTGGGCGGCGCCATCGCCACCGGGACTCACGGATCAGGCGATGCGATCGGAACTCTCTCGAGTGCAGTCACCGGGCTTGAGGTCGTCACAGCCGATGGCGAGATCCGATGGGTGCGCCGCGGTGCCGATCCGGATTTTGCCGGTTGGGTTGTGGCGCTGGGGGCGCTCGGCGTAGTCACGCGAGTGGAGCTCGAGGTCGAGCCGACCTACGACGTGGCGCAGACGGTCTTCGCGGGACTGGACCTTGATGTCGTCGAGGCGGAGTTCGATGCCGTCTTCTCTGCGGCCACCTCGGTGAGCGTCTTCACCCGGTGGAGACCCGAACCCGACGCGCAACTGTGGCTCAAGCGGCGCATCGACCGTGAAGGCGCGTGGCCCGGCGGCCCGGCGTTCGGGATCCCCGAGCGCCAGGAGCCGCTGCACCCGCTCGAGCAGCTCGACCCCGTGCACTGCAATCCGCAATTGGGTCAATCGGGCCCCTGGCACGAGCGCCTGCCGCACTTCCGCGCCGAATTCACCCCGAGTGCCGGGGATGAGATCCAAGCGGAGTACCTCCTCCCTCGGTCGAGAGCCGTCGAAGCCATCAGCGCCCTGCGACCGCTGCATGCGAGCATCACACCGCTCCTGCATGTGACGGAGATCCGGACGATGCGGGCAGATGACCTGTGGCTGAGCCCCGCATCCGGCGTCGACACCGTAGGAATCCACTTCACATGGCATCGGGATGAACGGATCTTCGATGTTCTTCCCGCCATCGAGGACGTGCTGCTTCCCCTCGGCGCGCGACCGCACTGGGGCAAGGTGACCCTTGCGACCCCCGAGCAGGTGCGCGCCGCCTTCCCACGCTGGGACGACTACGTAAGCCTCATCACAGCGATGGACCCCGACGGTCGCTTCCGTAGCCCATTCGTGACACGCCTGCTCGGCGCGTCAGGCTGATCCACCGCTGGATGCGCACGTACTCTCAACTCATGACTAAGAACATCCGCATCCTTGCCCTGTCCGCCATCGCCGCCGGCACCCTCGTCCTCGCCGCGTGCGGAGGGTCCTCCTCGTCGGACGCCACTTCCGCGGCACCTTCGGAGAGCCCCATCGGCGGCGGCTCCGCCTCGTGCGACCAGGCCACGCTCGAAGGCCTCGCCCAGGGAGCAGCTACGGCCGACGGTGCCGAGTGGGTCTCCTTCAAGAGCGTCGAGTGCGTCGACGGCTACGCCATCGTCTTCGGCATCACCAAGACAGGTGACATCGAGCAGACGACGGCGTTCGTCTTCCAGGCTGAGGGTCCCGCGTGGGCGCTCAACCAGCTCGATGCCATCTGCGCCGACGGCGAGTATGGGGTCGAGATTGAGCTTGAGGATGTCTGGCCGCACGCGGATGCCGGCCCGGACCGGGTCCAGGCGCTGGGCGCCGCAGTCGATCGCTATTCGCGCCTGATCGCCCGCCTGGGTTTCCTGCGCTCGCGCGAATGCTATCCGCATCCCTGGTTCGGCCCCCTGACGGCGCGTCAGTGGCATGCGCTGGCGGCGATCCATAACCGCACCCATCGTATTCAGATCGAGAAGATCGTGCGACGGCTGAACTGAATCCCGTGCCGATCGTCG
>CAJBMR010000400.1 GCA_903954205.1 uncultured bacterium
ACACGCGTGGGCACCTCGCACTGGTGGGTGAGCGATGTGCAGAGCGCGCACTACAACCAGATGCGCCTGTGCCAACCCGGCGAGTCATGCGGATTCCGGCAGTCCAGGTCCGAGCAGCTCGGCGCGATCCAGGCCTACAGGTACGCCGTCGTCATCGACTACAACCGCGATCCTGTCGTTCCCGGGCGCGGGTCGGCGTTCTTCATCCATGTGAGTGAGGGCAAGCCGACGCAGGGGTGCATCTCGATGCGCCAGTCCGATCTGAAGTCGCTCATGCGCTGGCTCGATCCTGCCGATGAGCCGATCATCTCGATCAACATCGGCGACGGCGCCTACGCCGTGCTCGGCTGACGCTCCAGCCAGTCGGCGGCGAGATCCGCGATGATGCTCGCACCCGTGGAGTCCATATGCACTCCGTCGGGCGAGATCACCCAGCCGCGGGCGAGCGCGATCGCGTCGTAACTGCGGCCCAGAGCGAAGTGCTCGACCAGAGAGGCGGTGCCTGGCGCCCACGACCCGGTCCATGCCGGACCCGAGGTGGCCCCCTGGCTCGCAAGCAGGTCGGTGAGGCGCTCGTAGACGGGCAGGTACGCAGCGCCTGTCTCTGTGCACACGTCGTGAATCGCGTTGTTGGCCTCCCGCACGACCGCATTGACCGGAGCGTCGAGGTCCTGGCCGATCGGCGGCAGTGAGCACAGGGCCACGTTCACCCCCGCCCCCTGCAGTCGGACCACGGTGTCCCGGAGACAGGCGGCGTACCAGCCGAGCGACGGATCCTCTGGGAGGTGCTTGGACTCTCGCGTGCTGCGCATGGCATCCGGAGTCAGCGTCGCCTGCACATCATTGGTGCCGATAAGGATGACAACCTGGGAGGGGCGACAGGCGATGATGCGGTCGGTCCGCTGGAGCAACTCCCACGCGACATTGCCGTTGACCCCAGCGTTGACAAGCGTGCGGGAGGGGAAGCGCTCGCGCAGCATCTGCACGAAGTCGACCGACGCGCGACCCCGCACGATGCTCGCTCCTGCGACGACAACGGGGCGCTCACGCGCAGGGGTCGATGCAAGGAACTCTTCGACATCACCGGCAGCACGCCCCTGCACGCGGGCGACGGTGTAGGCAAGCACACCACCGACACCGGCCGTCACTGTCGCTGCCGCTACCGCTATTCCCTTGACGCGCATGTTTGCCTCCCGGAGCCAGCCTGCCACCTGGATGCTGACGGACGACACCTTCTCGCCGCTAGGGTTCCGGGATGTCGATTCTGCGCGCGACCACTCCTGCGGACAAGCGCGCCCGATCCGCGGTCATCTATGGATCCGCAGGCACCGTCGTCGAGTGGTTCGACTACGGCCTCTACCTCTACCTCGTGCCGGTCATGTCACCGCTCTTCTTCCCCTCCGACGACGCGATCGTGTCCGCGATCGCGAGCCTGGGCGTCTTCGCTGCGGGATCCCTCATGCGCATCGCGGGCGGGGCCTTCTTTGGCAGCCTGGGTGATCGCCTCGGACGCAAGCGTGCCCTGGTGCTCTCGATCGTCATGATGACCGTGCCCATGGCGATGACGGCATTCCTCCCGGTCTACGCCGTCATCGGCATCGCCGCCCCGCTCCTCTTCACCGCTATGCGCCTCCTGCAGGGCTTCTCCGCCGGAGGTGAATACAGCGGCACGATCGTGCAGCTCGTGGAGCAAGCGCCGCCGGGCAAGCGCGGCTTCGTCGCGTCCACGGCTGTCTTCACGTCAGGGCTCGGCGTGATCCTCGCCTCTGCACTCGTCGCGAGCCTCACGACATGGACCTCGGCGGACTTCATGAGCGACTGGGGCTGGCGCATCTGCTACCTCGTCGGGGGTGCTCTCGGCCTCTTCGCCCTCGTGATGCGTCGACGCATGCCTGAGACCGAGGAGTTCCTTGAGGAGGAGCGCGACGGAGATGTGCCCAAGCAGCCGCTTCGCTACGCGCTGAAGCACCTGCCCAAGCAGGTCATCATCGCGGCGCTACTCGCCGGCTACGGCGGCATCCTCTACTACGTCGTGCTCGGTTTCGTGCCGACGATCCTCGACTCCTTCAGCGAGATCCAGTCCGATACCGCGCTATGGGTAACCACCGGTATGACGGTCGTCTACGCGCTGGCCACACCGGCCTTCGGCGCACTCTCGGACCGCTATGGACGCAAGCTGACCCTGACCTTGGCGGCAATCGGCTTCACGATCTTGAGCGTGCCCATGCTCTGGCTGATGACAAGCCAAGGCATCTTCCTCGTCATCCTCGGTGGACTCGTCCTGCTCGCCCTGCTCATGCTCTACACGGGACCCGTCGTTGCCGCGATCGGCGAGGAATTCCCCTCCAAGGCCCGCTACTCAGCGCTGGCCGTCGGCTACAACCTCGGCTCGGCGATCTTCGGGGGCACAGCGCCTCTGGTGGCAGCCCTGCTCATCGACTGGTTTGACACCCCGGTCGCTGCGTCCTTCCTGCTCGTGGCGGCCTCCGTCATCGCCATACCCCTGCTCCTGCGCATGCGAGATCGACGCGGCATGACCATGGCGCAGATCAACGCCGAATTCGGTGAGGGGTGACAGAGGCCGCCTAGTACCGGCCTGTCGCCGTCACGGAGGGCCTCAGGTGCGCCACAATCGGAACACCAGTGCAGCCAGTCAAGGGAGGCAGCTCGCCATGCCACGTCCATTTGGAGTCACGCTCGTCGGGATTCTCGTCATCCTCGCCGGAATCACCTACGTCCTCTCCGGCATTCTCGCCATCTTCAACGCCGACATGCGCGCAAGCGTCGGGCTCTTGAGCATCATCGTCATTCTCGTCCTCGGCCTGATCTACCTCGCAGTAGCGAAGGGGCTTTTTGACGGCAACAACTTCTCGCGGTTGCTGGTCGGCATCGTGACGGTCGTCGGGCTGCTCTTCGGCATCTTCCAGCTCATCTTCGTGAGCGGTGCGCGGTGGAACGGCCTCTTTGGCGCGATCTTCTCGCTCATCATCCTGGGCCTGCTCTTCTCCCGGAAGGCAACACTCTTCTTCACTGCGCGCTAGGGATCCCTGAGCAACTGAGTGAGGGCCTGGAGGCACCCGTCTCCAGGCCCTCAGTCATGCCGGGAGAGCCCGACAGGGGCGGCTTGACCGATCCGCCGGGCCGGCATGGGCGGTCGCTAGGGTCCGGCCATGAATCCACGCCCCTTCAGCCAGGTCGACGTCTTCACGGCTACCCCCCTCTTCGGGAATCCTGTGGCCGTCGTGCACCAAGCCGAAGGAATCACGACGGACCAGATGCATACCTTCACCAGTTGGACGAATCTCTCCGAGGCGACGTACCTGCTCCCTACCACGACCGATGCAGCGGACTACCGCGTCCGGATCTTCTGCCCGGGCCGCGAGCTCCCCTTCGCAGGGCATCCCACCCTTGGCACCTGCCACGCCTGGCTCGAGACAGGTGGCGAGCCGCGCTCCGACGTCATCGTGCAGGAGTGCGGTGCCGGGCTCGTGCGCATCCGTCGCGCGGGAGATGTGCTCGCTTTCGCCGCTCCCCCACTGCAGCGCAGCGGACCACTGGATGAAGCAGACGTCGAGCGCATCGCGCGCGGGCTGGGACTGACGCGAGCCGACATCGTCGACCATCAGTGGTGCGACAACGGCCCCGGCTGGCAGGCAGTGCTCCTGGAGTCCGCGGACCAGGTACTCGCCCTCGACCCCGACCCGGCCCTACTCACAGGGCTGGACGTCGGCGTGGTCGGTCCGCACTCATCGGGTGACGTCGACTACGAAGTGCGCGCATTCTTCCCTGGCAACTCCGGACTCACCGAGGATCCCGTGACAGGCTCACTCAACGCCGCGCTCGCCCAGTGGCTCATCGGGTCAGGCCGCGCGCCGGAGACCTACATCGCCGCGCAGGGCACTGCACTGGGTCGTGCGGGCCGGGTGCACGTGATGCGCGAGGGCGAGGACATCTGGGTGGGCGGTCGCTGCGTCACCGTGATCTCTGGAGAGGTAGATCTCTAGGCGCGAAGCAAGCGCTGGGAGACACGGACGTCCGGCCCCAGGCCCCGCAGATGCTCGATCAGTTCCGCGGCAGCGACCGATAGCTCGGTGTCCGTCACCGGACCGGGCACATCGATGATGCTGAAGTCGCTCTGCACTCAACCTCGGCAGTCAGGCGCTTCGGCGGACCCAGCCCATCCACCGCCCCACCGGCCCTACCGGGCGGGGATAATGACCGTGTTGGACTTCGTCTCACCGTGAGCGATGTAGACGGATGTCCTCTTGTCGGTCTTGCGGGACCACGTGAAGGTGCCGTCGGCAGCGGGCGTGATGACCGCCGTGCCCTGCGAATGTGCGCTTTGGCCGGGGAAGCGGATCCACGGCCGCAGCTTCTTGCCGGCCAAGCCGGTGGCGGTGCCGGTGACCGTGATGCGCTGGCCGTCACGGGTGCCTGTGATCGTGATCGACGGCTTCGGTGAGCTGTACGTGAAACTGCCGGCCGACGCCGTGAGGCCGCCGTTGAAAGTGACCGTCACCGGCACGGTCCCCGTCCCGGCGGGCACCTTGAGGTTCCAGGCGTCCCCCGTTCTGGCCGTCAGGCCGGTGGCGAGCCTGCCGCCGAAGGACACGGACGTGATCGTGGCGTCATCCACGTCGTAGGCCACCTGCGGGACATCCAGGTTCACCGTCACGGTGCTCCCAGCCCGCCCAGCGGTCGATCCGAGCGATGGGGATACGCGCCCAATAACAGACACGGAGTCGGCGCCGCTGTTGGTGACGTAGACCAATCCCGCATTAGTCCCTGAGTCGTCCACAGCGAGTCCCCGAGGCCCCGCACCAACGGTGATCGTGTCCTCCCACGTGTTGGTGCGTCCGTTGATCACCGACACAGTGCCGGAGTCGTTAGCGACGTAGACGGTGTCGTCCACCTGGTCGACAGCGACGCCTCGGAGGTCGTACTGCTCCGCCACAGTGATCGTCTCATCCCACGTGTTGGTGCGCCCGTTGATCACCGACACGGTGCCAAGTTCGTTGGCGACGTAGACGGTGTCATCAGCCTGGTTGATAGCAACAGCCCAGGGGTCGTACTCCGCCGCCACAGTGATCGTCGTCGTGTCGTTGATGTTGCGGCCGTTCATCACCCTCATGGTGCCAAGTTCGTATTCGATGAGGTAGACGGTGTCATCAACCTGGTTGACGGCAACACCCTGGAAAAACCCGGTGAAGGTCGTCCCATCATTCCATGTGTTGGTGCGGCCGTCGATCACCAAATTGGTGTTGTCATAAAAGTGGGTGACGTAGACGGTGTCGTCCACCTGATTGACGGCGACAGATGGCTGGTACGCAGCGAACCCGCCGGAGATTGTGTCATCTACTGCACCGACACGGCCGTTGATCACCACCACGGTTACGTCGGCGTAGCCGATGTCATCGGGCGGCCCCTGCGTGGTGATGTAGACGGTGTCGTCGAGGTCGTTGACGGCCACGCTGCTGGGAAACCCGTAGTCCACAAGACTGATCGTGTCGTCCACCGTGCCGGTAACGCCGTTGATCACCGACACGTGTTTGCTGTCCTTGTTGGTCACGTAGACGGTGTCGTCGACGTTATTGATGGCCACGCCCTGGGGGTCCTCGAGGACGGCGATCGTCTTGATGACTGCCAGGGTGCTGGTCGCGGCGACTGACCTCGGCTCCAAGGAAGGCGCTGCTGACCCAACGGCCGCGGGCACCAGGGCTACCGCGGGCACCAGGCAGCCGGCAACAATGACAATTCGGATCCGCCCCATGGCCTGTCCTCCGGGTGAGCCAAGCCGCGGATCCCCGTCGCCTGCTGCGACCCCGCGCTCGATTGCCCGTCAAGTTACACACCCCTGCAGGCCGCCAGCGGGCATTCGGCCCAAAAAGCGGACGTGGGCATGCAGACGGCCTAGAGCAGCCCGGATCTCCAAGGACAGGCACAGACCCACTCGATCCACCGCCCGACACAGGCAGAGCGAAGGGATTCGGCCGGACTCCCGAGGGCAACGGCGGCTCAGCAAGCCAAGCCGCCCCACCCAGTGTCGGCCCGAACCCAAGACCCGCGTGGTGCCCGTCAAGCTCACCCACCCGAAAAACACGATGCTCTCGGCAACCAAGAAGATCGCGGACTCACGTGAAGGCGCGTTGCCCAGCCAAACGTCAATCGGCGAGGAAGTCCCTCAGGACTTCCTCGCCGATTTGACGCTTAAAGAGAGCGCCAATCCTGTTTTAGTACTTCTCGTAGATGACGAGATCCCCAGCGCCCTGCGTAAATGCGGCCTTGGCATCAACAACCTTATCCAAGGCCGTGACGGTGTTGTCGGCATTGAGGCGGTATCGAGTGGTACTCGTGTAGGCCAGCTCGTTCGTTGCGATCATTGTTGCAGTATCGACAGTGATCCACGTCAGAGTAGTAGGCGAATCTGCCTCAATCGACCATGTCAACGCGCCCTTGGTAACCGGCTCAGGACCACCAAAGTAGTTGATGTAGGTAGAAGCCGTGCCCTTGCTGCCGACGGTCACTGAGGTCGGGAATGACTGTAGATCGGAATAGACGTAGTTAGGAGGATTGCTCCCGTCGGTCATCAGTCCAATTGTGGCAGGATCCCAATAGATCTTCTCAATGCCGTCTGGTTGTCCAGCATTGCTGTTGTAGAAGGCGCTGCAAAATGGAGTTGGGTCGACGAGGGTGTCCTTCTCGGTTTCGTTAGCGATCAACGCCGGAAGACCAGCGAGGCTTTCCCCTGAGACTGTCGGTGTGAATTCCTGAATCTTTGAACCCTCGCAATAGCCACTGATTTCGCCACTTTGCGAGAAGCCGCCTGTCACGTATGCCTTTTGGGCAGCGTTCAAATTCAATGTAGGAGCAGTGGAGGAAGAGCTATCCCCACCACCACACGCTGCTAAAGCCACTGTTGTGAGAAGGTCGAGTCCAATTGTGTAGTGGCTCTTCTGAAACTTCTTCGATGTTGCGCTGATGGGTGTCATGTACAGATCCATTTTCTGTTCGAATTCGACATTGTTGGTTGGTTCATTCGCCACTCCATCGAGAAGGGCCCGAAGAGCGCTAAGCCGGAAACAGCACTCTGGGTGCCACACCGGGTCATTCAATGATCTAGAGAGAAGTCTTCATTAAATTCGCACGAAGCAGCGCTGTCAACTGTCATGGTTAAGGCGTGGCGAACGCTAAGCCGATAGCCCGTGAATACCTGGAAATGCCCAGGCCACCGCCAAGACTCCCTCGACATGGGTTGTGCAGCGCGAGAGGGAATAGTAGTATTTCTCTAGTCTATGCGTTCCACACTGCTCACACTGTGAACGCAGCGATGCCAAGAGAGGGTCTCCCAACACCTGGAGGAAAGATGCGCAAGATTTCAGAGTTGAAGCCGCCGCTGAAGCCTCAACAGGTGAAGGAGTTGCTGTCACAGTTCAAAAAGAATGAGGGTGATCTACCCATCAAGAAGACTGATGTGTTCAGTCGCCTCATGTATTTCAGCGGAACGGGGTATGTGACCGGGCATGTCCCTAGGCACGCTAAGGATGTAGCAGTCCCCTCGGTGACGGGGCCCCTGGAAAAGTTTGAGTTTGTGCCTGGATACATCACCACTGTCCCATTCGATGAAGATGCGCCCTCAGCTCAAGACGGTGCCGAAGAGAACACCTCAACTATGTCGGCTGAGACAGTCATTGCGGGGCTTTGCAAAATCCCGCTCGTGGACGATTTCCGACAGTGGCAGGATGCAGCGTCAGCGGAAAAGGCCATTTCCGATCATCTGATTGATCTCCAGCCAGAAGCACTCGCATTGTGGACCGACGTCACATCGGATACCACCATCACGAATCTCGCATTCCAAGGACTCGCAGCTCACCTCCTGATCCCAGTAGTCGGGCAGGAGCCTGCCGCTTTTGCTGTTGACCTCGCGTGGATGGGCGAGCTTCCGGTACGTGATGGAAACGAGCGCATGGGCGCGACAGCTCTCTTTGATGCGGATAAGAATCTTCTCAGCATTTATGTCTCTAATGACGACACTACCTACGTGCCCGGTGATGAGCTGTGGGAGCACGCAAAGTGGCATTGGCGTTGTGCAGTCTTTGCATTTGTGACCGTGGCGGACCACCTTTCAGGCTTGCACCTGTGCATCTCCGAGGTAATGATGCAAGCAACCCGTGAGCAGCTGCCTGCAGATCACCCTCTGCGGCGTCTGCTCAAGCCACACGTCTTCGGTGTGGGGGAAGTCAATTCCCGAGCCACCTCAATGCTCGCAGCTGAGGGAGGAGTGGCTCATAGATTGTGGCCATTTACCTTTGATGGTCTGACCGACCTGCTCGTGCGCGGAATTGAAATGGCGTCCTACGAACCCTTCCCGGTGTGGTTGAACGACAGAGGTTTGGACGGCTTGAGCGATGAGTTTTACCCCTATGCGACC
>CAJBMR010000401.1 GCA_903954205.1 uncultured bacterium
CGTCGTCGCCCTCGTGGTGCCGATCCTCATCCTGGCCTATCGAATTGGCAACCAGGCGGGGACCATCCTCGGCGGGTTGCAGCAGGCGGAGCGCAACACGGCCGGCCTCGCTGGCCTGAACGAGACCATCGCATCCGCGCTGGCCATCATCGATGGCCTCAAGCGCGGCCGGACACGGCTGGGAGGCTGACGTGGATCCCCAGGTCGAACAACTCTGGACTATGGCCAACATCCTGGGCATCGTCGTCGTGGTGGCTGTGGCGGCCCTGCTCACCATCCTGGTGATCCTGGTCGCCAGGATCCGCAAGCGGGTCGCTGCCATCAAGGCGACGCTGATTGCGGCCAAGGCCAACACCGAGGACACGGCGCTCATTACGACGACCGCAGGTGGCGTCGAGCTCGTCCTCGCTGAGGGCCTCGAGCATCACCTCTTCCTCGGTCGCGTCCTCGACAAGGTCCGCTCATGAGCGCCCTCGCGTGGTGGTCGGTCATCGACATCGTCGCGCTCATCGCGGGCCTGGCGATCTACCTCTACATCGTTGGCTCGCAGCTGAAGGCGATCGCCGCGGATCTGCAGGAGTCCGCCGACCTGGTCTGGCAGATCAAGGCCGACGCTGAGGCGATCGAGCCTGGGCTTCGCTCCATCAACACCACGGGCCGCGTCGTAGCCGGTGCGCTGCCGCTGCTCTACGGGATGGGCGAGGGCATTGTCGCCGGGGCGACCTTCAACCATGAGGAGCACGAGGCCGAGGGTGTGGCGCGTCCCGCCATGGGCACTCGTCGCTCGCGTCTCATGGAGGGCGTCGGCGTCCGCATCGACTGACATCTGTCACGCGCCTCGTCCCCCAGGACCGCGTTTGCCCATAGGCAGCGCATGGTTCTGGGGGACGTGTCGTTTGAGCTACGGGTTGAGGTGCTTAGCCGTGGTGAGCGGCTCGGTGACGGGTGTCTCGTATTCGCCGATCCACTCGTCCTTCCATGCCTGATCGAACTTCTCGAGGTTGCAGCTCGGGTCGTAGATGGCGATGAGTTCGCGGGCGATCTGCTCGCGATGCGCGCGGGTGCCCCCGGGGACCTCCAGCCAGCACGCGTGGAGGTTGAACTTGCCGTCGGCACGCTTCACCCATGCCTGAGCACGAGGATGGCGTAGGGGGAAGCCCTCTAGGGACAGGTCATCGGCATGGCCGACGTAGATGACCGAGAACTCCTGCGGCTTCGCTGGATTGGACTTGGCCAGGATCGCGTAGACGGCGGGCACGGCGGGCGGGGTCCAGCCGGAGAGCGAGCGCGGCCCCTCGAAGGAGTAGCCGGCCAGGCTCCCGAGCCGGATCACCAGTTGCTCTTGGGGTCGTCGAGGTCGGCGTAATCCTCGTCTTCCCCGATTGTCTCGGCGCGTGCGACAGGCCAGGGGGGAAGCGAGGTCGTGGCGACCGCCTCGGTGAATCTCTCCAGCGCGATGTCGACGGCGGCATCGGAGTTGTCGGCCTCGACGATGATCTGGGCGCCGTAGCTCATGGTGCCGAAGCCGGACGCGATGCCGCCAAGGCCAGCTACGGCGTCGGCAAGCTCGACAACCTCCTCGAGGGTGATCTCCCGATCGCCCTCGGCCTCCAGGGAAACACTGAATCTCATGGCTATCCCACCTTCGGAAGTCGCTCCGCCAGACGCTCGAGGCTAGCGAGGTTATGGCCCGAGTGCACCTCGTCGATGAAGGGGTTGGCGACGATCATGCCCAGTGAGGCGGGCACGTAGACGGGGGCGTCGCCCTTGTGGGGATTGAC
>CAJBMR010000402.1 GCA_903954205.1 uncultured bacterium
AGCACGCCGCGTTCACCGTCGCAACAGGGGTCCAGGTCTACTTCGCGGACCCCCACTCCCCGTGGCAGCGGCCCACCAACGAGAACAGCAACAAGGTCATCCGCGAGTACCTGCCCAAGGGAACCGACCTGTCGGTCTACTCCCAACGCCAACTCGACGCGATCGCCCGCAAGCTCAATGCCCGGCCCCGCAAGGTCCTCGACTACGCCACCCCGGCAGAATCCTTCATCCAGGTGTTGCCATGACCGCTTGAACCCGCCTCCTCTTTCCGGTACCTTCATGTCTGTCGCCCGGTTACGGGACCCACTGAGCCCCCGGCGACCTCTCATTCGTCCAGGATGAACTCATCCGAGTCATCATCCTGAGCCTCCGGCCCAGTGACCGGGAGCACTGCTCCCGGACCGGTCTGCATCAACTCACCCCACGCCCACCGGCGTGCCGCCCCTGCACTGCGTGCGGGCGGCGAACCACAATCTTCATGAAAGGCATCACCATGAGCTCCACCCGCACGTCCACACGACCCTCCACCGACGCATCCTTCGCGAGCGTAGGTGTCCCCAGCCTGCTCATCGAGGCCCTGCGCGATCAGGGCATCACCTCACCCTTCCCCATCCAGACCGTGACGCTGCCCGACTCCTTGACCGGACGCGATGTCCTCGGGCGCGGACGCACGGGCAGCGGCAAGACGATCGCCTTCGCCCTGCCTCTCATCACCCGCCTCTCCGCAGATCGCCAGCGGACCCGGGCGAATCGTCCACGCGGACTCGTGCTCCTGCCGACTCGCGAACTCGCCGCGCAGGTGGAGTCCACGATCGAGCCACTCGCTCGCGCCGCAGGGCTCTCCACGACGACCATCTACGGCGGCGTCAGCCAGCGCCCGCAGGTCACGGCCCTGAGCCGCGGCGTCGACATCATCGTGGCATGCCCGGGCCGACTCGAGGACCTCATCACGCAGGGCCATGTACGCCTCGATGACGTCAGCGTCACGGTCATCGACGAGGCCGACCACATGGCAGACCTCGGCTTCCTGCCCGCGGTCAAGCGCATCCTCGATCGCACACCCAAGGGTGGCCAGCGCCTGCTCTTCTCCGCCACCCTCGACCGGGGTGTCGACACGCTCGTCAAGAGATACCTGTCAGATCCGATCACCCACTCGGTTGACAGCGACGCGACCACGGAGCCGGATATGGAGCACCATGTCCTGACGGTGCGCGCCACTGACAAGCCCCAGATCGTCCACGAGCTCGCTGCAGGCGAGGGGCGATCGGTGCTCTTCGTCCGCACCAAGCACCAGGCCAAGAAGTTGGCCCGCAGCCTCACCCAGGCGGGGATCCCCGCCGTCGACCTCCAGGGCAATCTCGCGCAGAAGGCACGAGAGAAGAACATGGAGGCCTTCAGATGCGGTGAGGTCAAGGTGCTCGTGGCCACCGACATCGCCGCACGTGGCATCCACGTCGACGACGTCGCCCTCGTGGTGCACGTCGATCCGCCCACCGAGCACAAGGCCTACCTTCATCGCTCCGGTCGCACAGCGCGAGCCGGTGCCTCGGGTGTGGTGGTCACGCTGCAGACCAGCGACCAGGCATCCGACGTCGCCGCGATGACCCGCAAGGCCGGCATCTCCGTCACCGCGCAGCGCACCGTGCCCGGTGCACCGCAGCTGCTCGAACTGACCGGGCCGCGAGCGGCACACGTCGCCCCGACCACCGAAGCAGCCCCGGCTGCACGACCGCGCACGTCCAAGCCCCATGGTGGCGGGTCGACGCACGGCCGTCGACGTCAGTCATCAGGATCCGCGCGG
>CAJBMR010000403.1 GCA_903954205.1 uncultured bacterium
ATCTCCAACGTCGGGCTCGCGGTCAGCGCGGCGAGTTCGAGCTGCTCCTGCTCTCGCACCGCATTGGCGCCGAGCTTCATGTCCTGGATCTGGTCGTGAATTTTCAGGATGGCGTCGATGAGCATCTCCGGTCGCGGGGGGCAACCGGGCAGATACATATCAACGGGCACGACATGGTCGACGCCCTGGACGATCGCGTAGTTGTTGAACATGCCACCACTGCTCGCGCAGACACCCATCGCGAGGACCCACTTGGGGTTGGGCATCTGGTCGTAGATCTGGCGCAGGACCGGAGCCATCTTCTGGCTGACGCGGCCGGCGACGATCATGAGGTCGGCTTGGCGCGGCGAGGCGCGGAAAACCTCCATGCCAAAGCGCGCGATGTCATAGCGCGGGCCGCCGGTCGCCATCATCTCGATGGCGCAGCAGGCCAGACCGAAGGTGGCGGGCCACAGCGATCCCTTGCGGGCGTAGCCCGCAACCTTCTCGACGGTTGTGAGCAGAACTCCGGACGGAAGCTTCTCTTCTAGACCCATGGCGTCAGTCCCAATCCAGTCCGCCGCGACGCCATTCGTAGACGTACGGCACGGTGAGGTTGAACAGGAACAACATCATCGCCAGGAAGACGAAAAGCGGCAATTGGTCGAAGGCGACGGCCCAGGGGTAGAGGAAGACGATCTCGATGTCGAAAATGATGAACATCATTGCCGTGAGGTAGTACTTCACGGGGAATCGTCCGCCGCCCATGGGCTGGGGGGTGGGATCGATGCCGCACTCGTACGCGTCAAGCTTGGCGCGGTTGTAGCGCTTAGGGCCCGTGAACGTGGTGAGCGTCACACTGAAAACGGCGAAGCCGGCTGCGAGGAGGCCGAGGACGAGGATCGGCGCGTAGGAACTCACCACACTCCTCCGTACAGGCCCGAAACCTCTTGCGAGCGGTCACGCGGGGGCTCCATGCCCAGCGCGGGGGAAGTCTATCTACGGGCTGATGACGTCAGCGTCGGCCCCGGTGCAGGGCAACGATGCCCCCCGTCAGGTTCAGCCACTCCACGTCATGCCAGCCCGCCCGGGCGATGAGGGCCGCCAGATCCGCCTGGTCCGGCCAGGCCCGGATGGACTCGGCGAGGTAGACGTAGGCGTCGGGATTGGATGACGCCCGGCGCGCGATCCCCGGTAGGGCGCCCATGAGATAGCGCGAGTAGATGGTCCGGAAAGGGCCGAAGGCAGGGTGGGAGAACTCGCAGACGACCAGGCGCCCCCCCGGGCGGGTGACCCGGGCCATCTCCGCGAGGGCCCCCTCGGGATCGACGGTATTGCGCAGGCCGAAGGAGATCGTGACCGCGTCGAAGGTGGCGTCCGCGAAGGGCAGCCTCATGGCGTCACCCGCCACGAAGGCCAGCGCCGGCTCACGCCGCCGCCCGACCCGGAGCATGCCCAGGGAGAAGTCGCAGGGGACAACGGTCGCTCCCCTGGCGGCCAGCGGGGCGCTAGAGGTGCCGGTGCCGGCCGCGAGGTCGAGGATGCGCTCCCCCGGCCTCGGGGCTACGGCGTTGACGACCGCCCGGCGCCAGAGGCGGGTCTGGCCCAGGGCCAGCACGTCATTGGTGAGGTCATAGCGCTCGGCGACCTCGTCGAACATCGCCGCGACCTCGATGGGCTGCTTCTCGAGGTCGGCGCGGGACATGGAGTGATCCTCCCAGCGGGGCGGGCGCACGGCATGCCGGGCCCGACCGTCCGCGGTCCCGCCTCCGGTACCCCTCACGAGCAAGCCCCCCAAGGATCTGCCTCGACGGGCCACCAACGAAGTCGCCGGGTACGGCGTGGGGCCGTACCCTCGGCCTGTGGCCATCCCGGTGCTCTCCACGACGGCGGCGCCCCGGGTGCGGACGATGCCGCTCGAGGACCCCGGCCCCCTTCTCGATCGCCTGCCCGACACTGTCGGCACCGCGTGGGTGCGCGATGGCGATGGCCTGGTCGGCTGGGGTGTCGCAGCCTCCTTCGACGTGACCGGCGATGAGCGCTTCAGTCGCACGCAGCGCTGGTGGGCCGAGTGGTGCCGTCTCGCGGACGTCGACGATCCCCTGAAACTGCCCGGCACCGGTCCGGTGGCCTTTGGATCGTTCACCTTCGACCCCGAGCCGGCCTCCGGGCGCACCTCGCGCATCGTGGTGCCACGCGCGGTGCTCGGACGGCGCGAAGGGCGCGCCTGGCTCACCGTGGTCGACGATCCCGACGACCTACTCCCACCAGATGCCCTGCTCCCCTCGCCCACACGCCCCCCTGCGCCGTCACGCGTCGACTGGGGTCGCGGCACGCGCACTTCGGAAGAGTGGAAGCAGGCGGTCGGCGAGGCCATCGATCGCATCGGCCGCGGCGAGGTCGACAAGGTCGTGCTCGCACGCGACGTCGTCGCCGAGGTGAGCGATGACTTCGATGTGCGCTATCTCCTGCAGCGCCTTGCCGATGCCTATCCCGAGTGCTGGACCTTCCAGGTCGATGACATGGTGGGAGCCACGCCCGAACTCCTGGTGCGGCGCACCTCCGACACCGTCCTGTCCCGCGTGCTCGCCGGCACGGTGAAGCGTCGCGGGGACGAGAGCGAGGACGCGAGCCTGGCCGAGGCACTGCTGGGCAGCAATAAGGACCTCGAGGAGCATGAGTACGCCGTGCGCTCCGTCGCGCGCGCCCTCGGCCACCACTGCACCGACCTGCGCGTGCCCCAGCGACCCCACGTGCTGCGGCTCGCTAACGTCCAGCATCTCGCCACCGATGTCACCGGTCGTCTCGCCGACGGCGCGCCTGTCCTCGCACTCGCCGCCTCACTGCATCCGACGGCGGCGGTGTGCGGCACTCCGACCGAGCGCGCGTCGGCAATGATCCGAGAGCTCGAGGGCATGGACCGCGGTCGTTACGCCGGTCCCGTCGGGTGGTTCGACAGTCGCGGAGACGGTGAGTTCGGGATCGCACTGCGCTGCGCCGAGGTGCGTCCCGGATCCCTGCGACTTTTCGCGGGCTGCGGGATCGTGAGCGGCTCCGATCCTGAGGCCGAGCTTGCCGAGTCCCGCGCCAAGTTTGCCCCCATTCGACAGGCACTCGCGTAGTCCCCCGACTCTCACGGAATTCACGGCGCATCCAGTTCCCACCTAGGCTGGGGCCATGAGCGAGAGCGCCGCGCGTATCGAGCGACGACGACGCATCCTCGCCGCCGCACACGAACTCTTCGAAGATGTCGGCGTCGCGGCCACATCGCGCCGTGACGTCGCCGTGGCGGCGGACGTGGCCACCCGCTCGGTCCATGCCGTCGCCGACAGCCGCAGCTCGCTCCTCGCCCTCGTCACCGAGGCGCTGCCCTTCCCACCGACGTCGCAGAGACTGCAGGAGCAGGCACAGTCCGCCGAGGCCCGAGGGGAAGCACTCCAGACGATCCTGGCCGCGGCCCGCGAAGCCTTCGGCGCGCCCGCGTCGGTGTGGGATGTCATCGAACTCCAGGCCACGGCTCTCGCGCCGTTCGATGACCAGTTGGCCCAGGTGGTGCGCGAGCGCGTGGCCATGCGCTGGGATGCGGCGCGCACCGTCGTGCGCCAACTCCGCGGAGAGGGCGGCGTCGACTCCACCATCGACGACGACGCCGCGACCCTGCATCTCCTCGCGGTGGGTGCGGGTCTCGCCCTGCTCGACGGCCTGACACCGCGACCGGTCGAGGCGGCGGCGTGGGTGCGTCTCACGTCACGACTGCTCGAGTCCCTGGCGGCGATTGATCCGAGGGGTCGCGACTACGACGGCGCCACGCGTCCCTGGCGCATCCGCGTGGTCGCTCCCGCCAC
>CAJBMR010000404.1 GCA_903954205.1 uncultured bacterium
CGCGCCATCGCGTGACTCGGACGGCTGAGCGATCCACAGTTGGACGCCGTGCATCGTGGCGGTGCCCGATCCTGACGTGCTCTGAGCGCGCACCGATTCCTCCGCGTGCACGATGCCGTGGCCCGCCGTCATGAGGTTGAGCTGGCCCGGTCGGATGAGTTGCTCAGAGCCGAGTGAATCGGTGTGGAGGACGGCTCCCTCCATCAACCAGGTGACCGTCTGGAGGCCGATGTGTGGATGTGGGCCGACATCGAGACCCGAGGTCTCAGTGATGAGCTCCGGACCCATGTGGTCGGCGAAGCACCATGCGCCCACGGTGCGCATACCTCGCCGTGGAAGTGCCCGCCGCACGCGGAAGCCGCCGACCTCGGTGGCCTTGGCATCGTGGACGAGTGCCTCGCTCACGCGTCAGGCGTGCTCGCGTCGACGCTCGTGTGGGCGGCCGGGATCGATCCGAGTCGACCTGCCTCGTAGTCCTCGAACGCCTGCATGAGCTCAGCCTTGGTGTTCATGACGAAGGGGCCGTGCGCCGCCACCGGCTCGCGAATCGGTTCGCCGCCGAGGATGAAGACATCGAAACCACCGAGGCGCGACTCCTGCACGGGGTCAGCCGCGACGGTGATGGTGTCGCCGGAGCCGAAGACAGCCGTCTGGCCCGACTTCAGTGCGCGACGGGCTGAACCCGATCCCACCTGGCCGTCGCCGGAGAGTGCGTAGACCAAGGCGTTGTAGTCCTGGCGCCACGGCAGCGTGACTTCGGCACCCGGGGCGATCGTCGCGTGAATGAGTGTCGCGGGGGTGTAGGTCTCGCCGGGTCCCTGCACTCCTGCGAGATCTCCCGAGATGATGCGCAGTAGCGCGCCACCATCGGGTGAGGTGGCCAGGCCGACCTGGCCTGAACGCAGGTCCTGGTAGCGGGGCTCGGCCATCTTGAGCTTGCTCGGGAGGTTGACCCAGAGCTGGATGCCGTGGAAGAGCCCGCCGCTCACGACGAGGTGCTCCGGCGGCTTCTCGATGTGCAGGATGCCTGCGCCCGCAGTCATCCACTGGGTGTCGCCGTTGGTGATGACTCCGCCGCCACCGTGCGAGTCGGCGTGCTCGAAAATCCCGTCGATGATGTAGGTGACGGTTTCGAAGCCGCGATGGGGATGCCACGGCGTGCCCTTGGGCTCACCGGGTGCGTACTCCACCTCGCCCATTTGATCCATCATGATGAAGGGATCGAGAGCGCGCAGATCGATGCCCGCGAAGGCGCGACGCACAGGGAAACCCTCACCCTCGAAACCACGCGGCGCGGTAGTGATCGACACGACCGGACGGTCCTTGAGTGCGGGATCGGGCTGCGCCACGCGCGGCAGCGTGAGCGGGTTGTCGACGGTCACGGCGGGCATGGTCTCTCCTTATGCGGTGGAACTCATTCTGATGCGGCGGAACTCATTCTGATGCGGCGGAACTCAGTCTGCTGGCTCCCCGTGGCGGAGCGCCTCGGTCGACGGATGGCCAGGTAGTTGAGTGTTGAACTACAGAGTACGCCGAGCCCGCTGAATCGTCCACCGCAAG
>CAJBMR010000405.1 GCA_903954205.1 uncultured bacterium
AGCCCGCGCCGCTGACGTGTAGGACTTGAGCGCCGAGCGGTCAGTTGTGGGTCCCGACTCCCTCATGGGAGCTACCGACAACTGACCACTCGGCGTACGAAGTGGAGCCCTAGGGCTGGTCGAGGTACTCGACGCGCATACGCCGGGCCTGCTCGCCAAGCACGGAGAGTCCATCGCGCAGGCCGCCCATGATGTCGCCGGTCGTGAACGAACTCGTCATCGACAGGGCCGCGAGTCCGCACGCCCGGTCGTCGAGGGGGATGCGAGCGAGACGGCCGGTGACGATCTCCAGCTCACGGCCGGCGGGGTCGACGGCGACGAGAACGGTGCGGTCCGGATCAGCGAGCCGCTCGAGCAGAGCCTCTGCGCCCGCGCGGCCTCCCGACCAGGCGCCGAGGTAGGCGCTGAAGGTCAGCCCCGACTGCTGCTCGGCGTGCTCGAGCAGTCGCTGCAACTCCGCACGCTGCGCGGGCTTCAGGTCACCAGCGGGCACTTGCGCCACCCCTCTCCTCATGATCGGTCGGTCCACCGGGGGTGATCATGCCTGGGCCGCCGGGGGCCGCCATGGTGCCCGCGGGGCTCGACAGCCACAGCGGCTCAGCGCTGCTCTCGCCCGCACCTGCCCCGGACCGCCCCTTGGTCCAGCCAGGGGCGTAGACCGCAATGACGATGATCAGGATGGCGAGGGCCGGGATGCCGATGAAGAGGGCGAGGGCCTCGAGTGGGGTGTAGCCGGGGCCGGGGTCATCGCCGTCGTAGACCACGCCACTCTGGGCGGCAGCGGGGCCGGCCAGCGCCAGTGAGGTGGTCACGAGGACGACCGCGGCAGCGGCCGTGGCAAGCAGGGAACGCATGTCGTCAGCCTAGGGGAGCGCCTCAGCGACGGCGTTGAGTGGGCTGGCCGGGTCGCACCGTCGCGATGAGATCGTCCAGGAGCGGAGCATCGGGCAGGTCCTCAAGCGCAACGGCCGCACCGGATCCATCCGCCAGGGGCACCCGCCAGTTGGGGTACTCCTGGTCTGTGCCGGGCTGATTCTGCGCCCGCACATCGCCGACAAGGTCGGGCAGGGAGATTCCGACGAGGCGGGCAGGTGATGCGGCCACAATCCGATGCAGGGCGATGACACGCGCGTCGGTGTCCGCCTCCGCGTCATCGAGCCAGCCGCGGTCCACCGCGAGGTCGAGCCACTCGCGCGTCGCCGCATCATCGGCTGCGCGCTCCTCATCCACCGGTCGCGAAAGGAGGCCGAGCTCGGCGCGGATGCGCACATGCTCACCCGCGAGGTAGCCCGCAGTCGGCGGCAGGTCATGCACGGTGACACTTGCGAGCGCATCCCCACGCCAATGCTCCGGCTCCTTGAGTACGCCGCCAGGCCCGCGTTCGAACCACAGGATCGACGTCCCGAGGATGCCGCGCTCGTAGAGGAACTGCTCGACGCGCGGCTCGACGGTGCCGAGGTCCTCGCCGATCACGAGCGCGCCCGCGCGGTGCGCCTCGAGCGCGAGGATTCCCACGAGTGCCTCATGGTCGAAGGCGACGTAGGCCCCCTCGGATGCGGGCGAGCCTTCGGGAATCCACCATTGCCGGAAGAGGCCGAGGATGTGATCCACGCGGATGCCACCGGAGTGCCGCAGCAGGGTGCGGAGCATGTCCCGGTAGGGCACGTAGGCAGCATCGGCCAGCGCATCGGGTCGCCATGGTGGCTGAGCCCAGTCCTGGCCGAGTTGGTTGTACATATCCGGTGGGCAGCCGACGGTGACGCCGGCAGCGAGCACGTCCTGCAGAGCCCAGGCGTCGGCTCCCTCACCCGCGACGCCGACCGCGAGATCGTGAATGACCCCAGCGCGCATGCCCACCTCGACGGCTGCCTCCTGCGTCTGCTCCATCTGCTCGTCAAGGAGCCACTGCATCCACAGGTGCCGCTCGATCCGATCCGCATGCGCCGCTCGCCAGGCAACGATCTCGGGCGACGCCGGGTGGCGCAACTCTTCGGGCCAGTCGCGCCATTCGGTGCCGAGTTCCTCTGCAAGCGCGCACCAGGTCGCAAAGTCGATGAGTCCGATGCCCTCACCCTCGACATACGCGTCGTAGCGGGACTGGCGCCCAGGGGTGAGTGGCACGCGGCGCACGATCTCAAGAGCGGCCGCTTTCGACGTCCAGATGGCGTCACGATCGATCAGGTCGGCGCTGAGTTTGCGCAGTGGCTTGCCGAGGCGGCGGACGGCCTTGCGATCTGACCCATCGAGATAGGCGTACTCCGGGATCTCCTCAATGCGCAGATAGAGGGGGTTGGGGAATCGCCGCGTGGCCGGAAGGTAGGGAGACGGCGTCATCGGCACGAGTGGCGCCGCCGAGTGCAGCGGATTGACCAGGACGAAGTCCGCGCCGAGTTCGTGTCCCGACCACGCCGCAAGGTCCGCCAGGTCGGTCAGGTCTCCGACCCCCCAGGACCGCCGCGAGCGCACGGAATAGATCTGCGCCATCAGCCCCCAGAGGCGATCACCTGAAGCGAGAGGGGGCGGGTATAGCCGCTCGGGCGTGACAACGAGGGTTGACTCACTCAGTCCGTCGTCGCCCTGGGCCTTGATGACATGCCAGCCCAGCGGGATGTCGGAGGGTACGACGAAAGTCGCCTCGCCGATGAGTCGGTCATCCACCAGGCGCGGATCCACCCAGCGGTCGCTTTGCGCGGGCTCCACGACTCCGCCGTCCTCGAGCTCGATCCAGACACGCACCGGTGAGCCATGCGGGACGTGCACCCAGATATGCGCGTACCTGCCACCGACCGCCACGACGACCGGCGGCAGCGTCCTGCGCCAATCACGGAGCTCACGTTCCTCCAGGCTCGCCGCAATCGTGGCGTCATCGGAGGGGTCGGCTCCGAGGGCGCGAAAGACGCCCTCAATCGCATCGTCCGTCGACCGGCGCAGCACCCCGGCCTGGTCCCAGTAGTCGACCGCGACGCCATACGCGCGCGCGAGGTCCTCGAGCCCTGCCGTCACCAGATCTCCGGATGCCGCCCGAGCCACGGCCGCGCCTGCTCCAGCTGTGCCGCGAGCGAGATGAGGGTGGGCTCGTCGTACGGGCGCCCCACAAGTTGCACGCCGATGGGCAGCCCGGCCTCATTCCAGTAGAGCGGGAGAGACATCGCCGGCTGGCCGGTGAGGTTGAAGATCGCGGTGAAGGGCGTGAAGCCCTTCTGTCGGGCGAAGTTCTCAGCCGGATCGCCGCCTTCGGTGAAGTAGCCGACGGGCACCGGGGGCTTCGCGAGGGTGGGAGTGAGCATGACGTCGTACGCCGCAGTCGCGTTGATGGCGCCGCGCGCAAGGACGCGCGCGAAGGAGACCGCTCCCGCAAGGTCGAGGCCACTGGCCTGAGCACCTCGCTCGCGCAGGTAGCGCGTGAGCGGCTGGAGCAGATCAACCTTGTCAGGCTCCACAGGAGTGAGCTGGGACAGCACCGACCAGATGGTCTCGAAGACCGGCACGATCACGTCGGGCAGCGGTGAGGGGATGTCCTCGACAACGTGGCCGAGCTGCTCCAGCAGGGCCGAGGCGGACTCGTAGGCCTCCAGGCAGTCGGGGTGGACGTCGACGTCGGCGATGACGGGCGTCGCGAAGCGACCGATGCGCAGGACGCCCGGCTCGCGCCCGGCAGCGCGGAGGAAGGTTTCACCGGCCGCCAGGCCCGGCGCCGGATACGGATCGTCGGGGAAGGCGCCGGCCATGACGTCCAGCAGCGCGGCGGCGTCGCGCACGGTGCGCGCGATCGGCCCGCTCACGGGGAATTCACCAACCGGATCACGCAGGGGGCCATTGGAGATGCGTCCGCGCGCGGTCTTGATGCCGACGAGCCCGCACACGCTCGCGGGGATGCGGATGGAGCCACCGCCGTCGGATCCATGGGCGGCGGCTGCGAGACCCGCGGCGACGGCGGCTGCCGCACCTCCGCTCGAACCTCCGGCAGAGCGCGTGAGATCCCAGGGGGTGCGCGCGGGTGGCGCGACGTCGTTCTCCGTGTAGCAGGGAAGACCGAACTCGGGAGTGTTGGTCTTGCCGGTCATGACGAGGTTGCCCTGCTTCATGCGGATGACGACGTTGTCATCGCCGAACGGCGTCATGTCGTAGGCGCGCGAGCCCAGCGTGCATCGCACTCCCGCTTGGAAGTTGAGGTCCTTCACGGGGACGACGACACCGTGGAGCACGGGGAGATCCCCGCGATCGACGATGTCGCGCACCTCGGCGTCCGCGGCACGCGCCTGCTCGAGTGCGATCTCAGGGGTAACCGTGATGAAGGCGCCGACGGTGTCGTTGAGCGCCTCGGTGCGGGCGAGGTAGTGCTCGGCGAGCTCGACGGACGAGATCTCGCCGGTGCGGATCGCGGTCGCCTGCTCGAGGGCAGTGAGGTCATGGAGTGCGGTCACCCGCCAGAGCCTAGGTCGCCCCCGGGGAAGCGGTGGCTAGGGTCGGGGCGTGCCTGACTATCCGAACCCCGAACGCCTCGACCTCATCGATGACCTGCACGGCCGGGCTGTCCCGGATCCCTACCGCTGGCTGGAGGATGCCGACGACCCGC